>MWEH01000189.1 GCA_002070965.1 Firmicutes bacterium ADurb.Bin080
AGCCATCGAGACTAAATCTGAGTTGCACTTACTTTGAAACGCCTTTTCCTGGCGTTACCTTTTCATGCGCTTTTTTGCTCTTTTTAACACTGAAATTGCCTCTTTTATCCTTCCTTCCATTAACAGTATCATTGTTTTTTCATCTCTCTGTGTTGCACTTACACTAAGTAACTAAATCCTCGAATTACTGTTGCACTTACTTTGAGAACTGACAAAAAAAGCAAAAGTTTCACAGAAAAACTGAGTCAAAGATTTAGAAAAAGATGAATTGAGGAATATGTTGGCAAAAGAGATTTAATATGATTTTTTCATTATAAAGAGTCATATAAGTTAGAGCTTATAGAAAAATTATTCATTTGAGTAAAGGGTAGTAAATTTTTCCCTTGCGTATGCGCGAGCTATTAAATGTATTCAATTGTATAAAAACTCTAGTGTATGATATAATCACGTATAAATATAACCTAGTTTTATAGATTTTTTAGAATAAAGAAATGATCCCTTTTGGTTCAATAATTAGGCACTTAAAGGGTTTAATAAAAGATAAATCAAAGGGAACTGGTACGGAGGATATATGAGAAAAGAGAACCCAACACCGGATTTTGCATCCTTGGAGAAAGAAATGCTTAAATTCTGGGAGTCAGAGAAGTGTTTTGAAAAGTTAGTTGAAAAAAACAAGGATGGGGAAAGATTCAGATTTCTAGATGGCCCGATAACAGCAAACAATCCTATGGGTATTCACCATGCTTGGGGAAGAGCTATGAAGGATATGTATATCAGATATAATGCTATGCTCGGAAAGTCTTGTCAGTATCAGAATGGATTTGATTCGCAGGGACTTTGGGTGGAAGTAGAAACTGAAAAGGATCTCGGGATCAGAGAAAAAAGCGATATAGTAAAGTACGGCGTTGATAAATTTACTGAAAAATGTATGGAAAGGGTAAAGAAGTTTGCCGGAGTAATTACCGAACAAAGTAAAAGACTAGGGCAATGGATGGATTGGGATAATTCATATTTTACTAACACCGATTTAAATATCACTTCGATTTGGCATTTTTTAAAAAAGTGCAATGAAAAAGGGTGGTTGGAAAAGAAACATAGACCTATGCCTTGGTGTCCGAGATGCGGAACGAGTCTTTCTGAACATGAGATGACGGGCTCTTACAAAGATGTAGAACACTTGTCTATATTTGCAAAACTTCCAATTATAGGAATGGATGCAAAAATTGTACTATGGACAACTACTCCATGGACTTTAACAAGTAACGCGGCTCTTGCTGTAAATCCAAATATCGATTATGTAAAGGTTAAAGTTAAATCAGATGAGCTTCCTTTAATTGTCGGAACAGGTGCCATAGGAAAACTGAAGGGAGATATCCTAGAAGTTGGGCAGCCGTTTAAAGGGGCGGAGCTAGTGGGCAAGGAGTATAAAACCTGCTTTGAAGATTTTGAGGTGCAAAATTTTCCGCACAAGATATATCCGTGGGAGGATGTAGATGCAACTGAAGGAACCGGTGTAGTGCATATAGCTCCTGGATGTGGGACAGAAGACTTCGAACTTGGACTTAAGCATGGGATACCCGCAATCTGCCCCATAAATGATGAAGGAATAATCATTGAAGGATTTGGCGAATTTACGGGTATGCATACAAATGAACTAGTCCAAAAAGTAGTAGATACACTAAAGAGCCAGAATAAACTATATAAAACTGAAATGTATACTCATAGCTATCCACATTGCTGGAGATGTAAAACGCCGGTTGTTTTTAAATTAGTTGATGAATGGAACATAAAAACAGATGAGATACGCCCACTAATGATTGCTGCAGCTGAAACTGTGAAATGGGAGCCTGATTACGGCGAAAAAAGAATGGTCGATTGGCTGAACAACATGGGTGATTGGAATATTAGCAGAAAACGTTTTTATGGTTTGCCACTGCCTTTTTATATTTGTAAAAAATGTGGACATCTGACTGTTATAGGAAGCAAGGAAGAACTCATAGAAAAAAGTGAATTCGGGAACATTGATGGTGTTCCTCATTTACATAAACCATACATTGACTCAATAAGAATTCACTGCGAAAATTGCGGAGAATTGGTGGAGAGAGTTCCGGAGGTTGGTGATTGTTGGCTGGATGCGGGAATCACCCCTTTTTCTACCAAAAAATATTTTTCAGACAAAGAATACTTCGAAAACAACTTCCCCTCAGATTTAGTCTTAGAGATGAAAGAACAGATTAGATTGTGGTTTTATTCTATGCTTTTCATGTCTGTTACTATCACTGGTAAAGCACCATACAAGCAGGTTATTGCTCATAGTAGTGTAATACAAGAGAGTGGCGAAAAATTCAGTAAGACAGGATACATGATCAGATTCGATGAAGCTGCTGAAAAAATGGGAGCGGATGCTATAAGATATTTGTATGCTTCAGCCCCTGTAATCAGTGATGTTAGGTTTGGATATAGTATTGCGGATGAAGCGCGAAGAAAAATGTTAGGTTTTTGGAATATCTATATATTCTTTAACCTATATGCAGAAATTGATAATCCCAATATTTCAGGGCACAAAATTGAGTGGGATAAGCTTACCCATAGCGACAAGTGGATTTTAACCAGAACAAACGAATTTATTAAAGCAGCTAAGGAA
>MWEH01000190.1 GCA_002070965.1 Firmicutes bacterium ADurb.Bin080
TGGTTTTACCAAGATGAAATTATGCCGCAGATGAACGGAAAGGAAATAAAGGATAGTTAGTTTAGCGACAGTTATGCCTGGGTGAATATCGGACCGGTAATCATACACAGACCCTATGAGGTTTGAAAAAGTTAGCCTCCGTGAAGTGAACGCGTTCATTTTGGGGAGGTTTTTCATTTTGGAACTGGTTGCTACCTATATTATTTATAAAATAAACGAGAAAGGAGGGATATGTCATGAACAATATTATCGCTGTAAAGAACCCGAAATATCTTACGCATTACTGCCACTCTTCAATCATAGGCATCCCGACTGAATTCTGGGTGGCAAAAAAGGAAGCGTTTCCCGAAGGCACTGAACCGACACTGCTTTACAAAGATGGAAATAAACTGCTGGAAATGACGATCTCAGATAATCCCGGATTAAAAAAGGGCGGCGCGGATGATGAAAATTCCATGCTGTTCAAGCTGGTCAGGAGAACCGTCCTCCGGTTGAAAGATGAACTTCTGCAGGTGTGGAACGGCACTGACGCCGATAATGTCCTGTTTAATTTGAACAAGTTCCCCACCTATTGGCAAATGACCGATGAGCAGCAGGAAAAACTTCAATCCCTGAACAAGAGGCTCATGGACGTGGAGAAGTCCATTCATGAAAGGTACGAGCAAATCCATAAAGACCACCCGGAAGGGGAATTGTCCTGCGAGATAGAATTTTTACTGAAAGAGGATGACCCGGAATGGAGTGACGAGGACGACAATGTTATGGCGCGCATGGATCATTCAATGGATGATTACAATCCCAATGCCTCCTGGAATGACGCACCCCACCTGATCAGGGATAAAGATGGAAAACCGTTGCATCTGTGCTGGTTGTTTCATGAGCTTTACGACCATTTGGGACTAGCCTGGGAAGACTTGCTCCGTGTCGGGAAAATACGTGTAACTGTAAACGCAAGTTATGACTATATGTACTGAATAATCAAGGAGATCGAAATAATGGACATAAAAGATCAAGAAAAACGGAAGATTATATACCCGATGTGCGAGACGTTCATCGAATGGTTTGATCATAACAGAAATCGGTTCAAGCGAGAGTGCGGTATACGGTATTTTCCGAAAGAGAAACATGTCCGAATAACAATTAAGGACATTACCCCCGAAATCCAAATGAAGCTCTACAATCATGCCGGATTGACCATTAGCGTCCACTACAGAGGTAAACACTGGGATACAATTGGCGATTTTGATTGCAGTGTCATGCAAGCCGAAGAAGGGGGTTATTTCTGCCCGTTCTGCGTGCAGCCTAAATTCTATAAAACCTGGAAGGATCTGATTATAAACAATACCTTCGAGCCTTTTCTGAAATACGTGAACGAATACTTTACCCCATCAAATTTTCTTTTCCTGGAGGTAAATAAAGGCTCTACATATGCCCAAATAATTGACACCGGCAAACCCGCGCAGATAGAAGAGGATATAAGGCAAAATTTTTATACTCTTCTTGCCGAGTTGGCGTCCAAAAACCCCAAACCCTCATTAAAAGAAGACCATAGGATCATGACATTGATACCCGTCATAAAAGGAGGTTCCCATGACTGTAAAAAAACAGCCGGATTTCAGCATCTGTGAAATGTTCCGGGAGTGGTTTGCGGAAAACCAGCACCGCTTTAACCAGAAATGCAGGATTCGCTACTACAAGAACAGGGAATACAACCATGTGGAGATTGACTTTGAAAATGTAGCCAAAGAGATACGCTGCTGGGTGAATGAGAATGACACATTGGCAATCGCCACGGTTTATGAAAAAGAAATTGTCGATTTTATTATTGATCTGGAATGTTGTGTGCGCCGTGGGAAGAACCGGAAGTATTACTGCGCCTTTTGTGAACCGCCCAAATATTACAAGACTCCCAAGGAACTGGTTGTTGAGCATACTTTTGAAAACTTTCTGAAGTGGACAAACGAAGTTTTCAATACCGACCATGTTCTTAAGCTTGATTATCGCGGCAGATGGTGCGCGAGCAGAATCCTGTCCAAAAAGGAATTGAAGAAAAATCCAATCAAGAAAAAAGAGCAAACCGGTGACAATGCTGTTTTGATCATTCCCATGATCAATGACGATGGCGATCCAGTGCTGTATGGCAATCCAATGACAAAGGCCCAAAAAAGAGAATTGCGCAAGCAGGAAAGGAAATGATTATGGATATCGGACGATTATTTGAACTTGTGGGAACAACCGGCTCGGTCATCATGTGCGCCAGTTCCGTTCCCCAGCTTATCAAAACCTACAGGACAAAATGCATCAAGGGACTGAGCGGGACATACCTGGCCATTCTGATGATTGGAATGTCCTTTATCCTGTCCTATGCATTGTATGTTAAAAACATCGTGTTCATATTTGGCAACAGCCTTTCACTGACACTGACGGGGTTGCTGGTGGTGTTGTGGTTCCGATATCGGAATGAAAAAAACATTAAAGGAGGAGATTATGCAAAGAATTAGTATTATTGTAGCGGTCCTGTTTGTTGGGATAATCGGATGCAGCGGAACAGACAGTGATAATATTTCTGGCACCTATAAGAAGCTCAATGGGGAAGTGACCATCAAGAAACTTGAGAAGGACACATTCAGTTTTTCTATTAACACCTCTGTCGATGTTCATTCCTGCAATATGGGTGATAGTGATAAACTGATCGCCGTCTATGATGGGAAAAAGAACGGGAGCTTCAAAACGGAAGACGGCTGTGAACTCATCTTTGACTTTTTGGATAACACTCTGAAACTAAGCAGCAATAATTGTCAAAAATATTGTGGCCCAAAAGCTATTGGTTCCATTGACGGCGCATATTCAAAATCAGACGTTTCCGGTACAAAGGGCAGTTCCCGGGTAACCCCCGGGCAGGCGGCTCAGGTGGAGCATCAACCGATAAAGGACCCGACTAAACCGGATGTTCCGGAATTAATTGTCAAGTATTTCAAGGACAATTCCAAGGTAAAGGTCATCAGGATTGAGAATGCCAGAACCGGAATTTCCCAGAAAAAGACAAAAATTGACTCATACAACAATATTATGACCACATGGATTGAGATACCTTATGAAGCGACCGTTGTTCTTATATGCAAAGATAAAGGCCAGAAACCATACTCAATAAATATGTCAGGGGAAATTCTTCAGGATAAGATGGGTGATTTCTACATTTATGATCCGCCAAAACCCGCAGTGCCGGGGGGATATGAGCCAGAGTGCCCATAATGATCAGTGGTTGACGGAATAAAACATTAATTGACATTTTCCGTCGTCGGTCTTATAGTTTTTCAAAATTTTGCTTGTGACTCTATCTTGCGGATAGACATAAACAGGCCCTAGGGATCTGAAAAAGTTGGTCTCC
>MWEH01000191.1 GCA_002070965.1 Firmicutes bacterium ADurb.Bin080
AAACAGAGCTTTTCGCAAAATCATTTCAGGCTTTGTGTTTTTTGCCCGGATTTTTGACATTACCTCAGAACGCTTCCGTTGATCCCAAATGTCCATTTTCTTAGCATTACAAAACACATTAAAGTTAAGAAAATCCAATAATGCCGGTTTTTAAGCAAAAAAAATAGACAAATACCCATTTGTCTATCGATTGTCTATATAGAAAAATAATACTGGTAATTACGATTGGATGTATTTCACGTCTTTCTGTGTTAGCAAATTTTCGGCTTCTTCAATGGTAAGACCTATAAATTCAGACTCAACAAAAGAAATCTCATCCGGATAGTATTCAAACAGTTTCAACGTTTCACCATTTGAGAGCGTTACTGTAACTGAAGGCATCTGATCAAACATTCCTTCAGGCATCGGCCTTGGGAAAGGACCTATTGCACATTTTTTAATGATTGGTTTTGAATTAATCATAGTGATAACATATTAGCCTCAATAATATCCAACCTCTTTCTACAAAGCTAATAATTTAATTCTTATTTATGCTAATGAAATTACATTGCTGCTTGAGTTTTAAAAACCAATATATCATTTATACAAAAAATCGTTGTTTCCATCTGATAATTCATTTTGCTATCACATGTTATTTGTTCAACTATCTTTTACCATTCAATTATTATGGTCTTATCTCATAGCTTCTGCAACCTTTTTGGCAATATTCCACATCATAACAGGTGGTACAGCATTTCCTATTGCTTTATATTGTTTTGATTGAGAAACAGAACCAAATAAAAATGAATCCGGAAATGATTGAATTCTAGCTGCTTCTGCTGGCGTGAATCTCCTATATCTGCCATCCACAAAAAGCACAGGATCGGTTGAATTCAGACTTACCTTGGCAAGATGAGAGCTTATGGTATTGCACGGTTTATCTAAATCTTGAACACGTCCTTTGTTCATCTTTTCCCGTACATTCATCATCCCAACAACAGCTTTTTCACTAAAAAACCATTTTTCTTCAGTATTTGCAGACTCATCTATCACATCTCTCAGTACACGCTTTTCTTGCTCCTCGTCAGGAAATTCGAAAACATTGAAATTTCTCTTATTTCTGAATCCTATGATTATAACTCGCTCTCTACGCTGTGGAACTCCATACTTAGATGCGATAAGCAGTTTATGAACCACATGGTACCCAGCTTTCTCAAATTCATTAATAATCATTGGGAAAGCCATACCTTTATTTGCGGAAAGAAGTCCTTTTACATTTTCTGCAATAAATGCTTTTGGTCTTTTTTTCTTCAGTATACGAACCATCTCGAAAAAAAGTCTTCCATTATCATCTTTATATCCTAAACGTGGAGGATTCTGTGCAGAAATCGAGAAAGATTGGCAGGGAAAGCCGCCTACAAGAAGATCGAAATCTTTTAAGTCATTTGTATTAAGCCTTCTAACATCTTGTGTCTCGCATTTTGTTTTGAAATTCTCGTTATATATCTTTGTGCAAAATGGATCATTATCTATCGCTTTAATTATTTGGAACGGTAATTTTGAATACTTTTTTCCAAGATAACTGAACCCACCTTCCAATCCCAAATCCATTCCCCCACAACCACAAAAAAGCGAAATAGTTTTTATTGTTCCTGCCATATTCTCAGATTCTCTTTATAGCATACTTCCTCTTTGAAACCCAAGTTCGCACCATCTTTGGGTATCATTGTTATTTTATCAGCTTTATACATAGCTACAGGGTTTTTTAGTAAATAAAGATACATTTCTTCACGACTTATCACAAGACGGTAGATAAAGTAATGTTCCTTCAATGTTGTAGCAGATTCCCACTCATTTGTTGTAAGATGAATATTGAAATAGTGAAGTTTATTGTGACTTATTGTGCTTTTCACCTCTATGTAACGTTTCATTCCATCTAGTGTCCCCTCTAAACTTTGTATGTCATATCCGACAGCAAGTGCCGTTGGTATTTTTTTAATAAGATGTAAATAGTCTTTAAGACCACATTCTATTAATCTCATTTTCTCATGTCCAATAACAAGAGACTCTCCAATATCACCAATATCAGTTGTTTTGACGTCTGCTTCTGAGAATAATACTTTTATTCTTTCTTTAAGTATCTCCGTATATTCATTTGTAGGATATTGTGCCTGAATGAAGTCCACAATATTTGTATTGAATACATGTGGATCAATGCACTTATTTACATACTTATACCATTCTGAACGTTGGTTGTTAATCTCTTGAAGTTCGTATTCTTTCTCATAAAAACCATCATAACCAGAAAACCACTTATCTGAATTAATTAATGATAAAATATCTTCAATTTCTGTTCCATTAAGGTAGTAATAGCCATGACTTTCCTTTAAAAGGTTTGCCAACATCATATAATCAAGTATATCTCCCGCGTATCTTATCACATCACCAGCACAATCATAGTCAATTTTCTTCTTTCTATTCTCAATGATCAGATCAACAACCTCAGATGGTTTTCTATGGTCACGTGTAACTCGCAGATCATTAAAGATACAATGCGTTGCCTCTGCCTTTGAAATGCTAAAAAGTTTCCCATTATCTTTATATATTTCGTTTCCTTGAAGTAGGACAGCTGCAATGTATTTGGCAGGTTTGAATTTAACTCCTGCATCAACCAACACCTTAATTTCATGCGACTTCAAATGCCCACCTGGATACTGGAATGTAAATAAAAAATATTTAAATAATTGTATTAAGTCCTGTTTCTCAGAAAGGACTTTTGCCATTTCTCCAGTCTTTGTAATATTCGCTTGATTATCCTCTATATAAAAACCGAATAACGATGAAATTTCTGTTCTCCAATTGTTTATTGTCTTGATTTTTTTTGATTCATTACCCGGGTAGAGTTTAATTGCATTATTTAAAGCAATTCTGTATTTTGAAATTATTCCATTTGGAATTTTGGAACATTCTTGAGCAATATACAGCAATACATTCTCGACATCATTCTTAAACCTGGGTCGTATATGATGAATTCGCAAATAATATTCTGGTGGAATTTGATACATGGCTATTTATTGAAATACATTCTTAACTTCTTCTGCTATTGCAGCAGCCATTAAAGGAGGGACAGCATTCCCAACCTGCTTATATTGGCTTGTTCTACTTTTAAGGAATATATAATTATCTGGGAAAGATTGTATTCTAGCACACTCACGCACTGTAGGGATTCTATTATATCGGTAATGAAAATGATGCCTATGTCCTGTGTCTATTGTAATACTCGGCTTATTACTGCTTAAACGTGTCCACGCTATATGAACTTTTCTTGTGTCTTGTAGTTCTACCGGCAAATCTTTATAATTACCACCATCTGGAACAAGTGATATGATACGCTGTGTCTTTTCATTATGATTAGTGGTTTCATGATTGAATATTCTTGCAGAGTCAGATCTTGCCCATCTTTGATAATTGCTTTTCTCCCTACACGTATATGGTGATCCATCATCGATAGAATTCTCTGGCAAATCATTAATTGCTTGCGATACTGTTACTTTATCTTTAACAGAAGGTTCTGGAAATGAGAATGCCCCATCTTTTACCCCAACAAAAAATGCTCGTCTTCTGTTTTGTGGTACGCCATAGTCCGATGCGGTAAGTACTTTATATTGTACACTATACCCTAGTGCTGTGAAATCAGCTACAATTGATTTACGAACAAGCCCCTCCCCGATTGATAGAATATTGGGAACATTTTCCATAACAAATACTTTGGGAGAATAATAATCTACGAAGGAGACAAATGATTTGTATAGTTTATTCCTTACATCATCAATGATGCGTTTTCCTGCTAAAGAGAAACCTTGACAAGGAGGCCCCCCAATTATTATATCAACGCTTTTTATATTGAAATCCTTGTCAATTTTATTAATGTCTATATTTGACAAATCTGTACAAAGGGTTGCCCCATTAGGGTTATTATAATTGTAAGTATCTAAAGCATCTTGCCAGTTATCAATAGCAAAAACAGGCTTAAGACCCACCATTTCAAAACCATAAGACAGTCCGCCTGCACCACAGAATAAATCAATAAATGTCCTCTCTTTTCCCATAAATTTCACAATAAATTGACAAAATTAAGATTATTTACCACTCAAGGCAACATTTACTTTTATTTTAAATACAGGGCCATTTGCATCCATCTCGGTTTCCTGGTCGTGCGCCGCGTTTCTCTTAACCCTCAATAATTGGCCGTCCCTGTTTTAACATAATCTGAGCCTAAGTTGTGAAGTGTCTTATTCTGTTCTACTTATTGCCAAAACCATTAATCCCTCTAACGTATATCTTCTATAAAACTTCATAAATCCCATAAAGAAAACATAATTCACTAATGTAAGAAGCACAAGTAGCAAGATTGATCCTGGACTGAATTTCGAAAATAACCCTATATGGAAAATAAGATACCAAAATAGAATCATCAACAATAAAGTGATTGTTCTCAAAAAACCATAAAGAGCACCCTGCCAGTCCCATTACATGGGGAATAAACAAAAGACTTCCTTGTTTTTGATGGAATCGGAAAGCAAAACGTACTGAAGAGAAAAACAGATTCTCTGCCTTTTGCCTGATTATTCCAGTAATATTAGCCACAGATATTGTTTAGCAGTATTGTATAAATCTAGTATGAAAATCAACATAATACAAGCGATTATTGTGGTTGGTCGATATGACTTTGATTCCGGTCTATTTGGATTTGATTCTGGGGCATTTTCATCCATAATCAGCATCACCTCCCCCTTCTGAATGTGTCAGCCTGCTTTGATGCATACTGGATTTCACAATCCGTTAATTTTCACTAATCAGCCCGCCCGTCTTTATCATTCATAAAGGCTCCTTAACAAGCCTAACAGCCCAGGACCATAGAAATCAACTCCCTTATAAACTATATGTCCGAGGTGCTGTAGCTTTTCCCCCACAGGAGAATGCATCAGGAAAAGGGAGACAATCCTGGGTAAACTCATTGACTTCATCGCAAGGTTTTGTGATATTTCCGATGGGGTGTTGTTGGGGTAACGACTCATGCTTAAGGATAAAAATTATTATCTAGTAAAACTTGACTAGTAGCGTCGGAATTATTGACAGGAAATGTTTGTCATTATGATTATGTGTAATTCAAGTATTTTATTGGTAAGAGCTTATTAATGAATATCTTCTGGGATATGAATTTTGCCATATTTGTAGCTTTTTGTTTGTTTCTTTCCATCCGTGATTTGCTTTTAGTAGTATTGATAAACTTACCTATTGGTTTGAATTTTCAGTTGTATTATATCTCATTTTCTGTTTTATAATAATATCGCGCATCCATCCAGCAATAGGCCAAGTGTCAATATTACCTGCAACATATTTCTACGTTTATCATGCTTCTGTAAACAAGGGGACTGTTCTTAAACGCAGGGAAAATAAGTATCCATTACGTCAAAACATGACGTAGTGGACAAAAATTGCTTCCAAAAAGGATCTTATTTAAAGCCGAGATGTTAACCGAGGTATGAGCCGAGGCATCAGTCATTCTCTTTACGCTCCAGAATCTACCGGCAACGCTTCGAATAGTT
>MWEH01000192.1 GCA_002070965.1 Firmicutes bacterium ADurb.Bin080
TCATCTCTCTGTGTTGCACTTACCCTAAGTAACTAAATCCACGATTTACTGTTGCACTTACTTTGAGAACTGACATTAAAAAAGGTTTTCGTTAACAGGAAGATTGATGAAGAAGAACAAGAGAATTATGATCATAAACATATAAAAACTGAATCTCTAGCAATTTAGCGAGATAAAGTATTTTAATTGACATGATTTAGGTTTTAATGATAAATTTATGTAGAACAAAGGCGTTCTTCAAGGGCATAAGCGTGCCTTAAGGCGTCTTTTTGTATTTTAAGGAGGGGTTATGAGTTACAGCCAAAGAGTTTATGAAGAACTAAAAAATAAGAGTGCCAGTGAAACTGAGTTTCTTCAAGCAGCTGAAGAGATACTCTTGACTATAGATCCTGTTTTAGAAAAGCATCCGGAATTTGAGAAATTAGGATTGCTTGAAAGATTTATTGAACCTGAGAGGATTGTAATTTTCAGGGTTCCGTGGTCGGATGATTCGGGTCAAGTCCATGTTAATAGAGGATACAGGGTTCAGTTTAACAGCGCGATAGGTCCATATAAAGGTGGTTTACGATTCCATCCTTCTGTAAATCTTTCGATCCTTAAGTTTTTAGGGTTGGAGCAAGTTTTAAAGAACGCTTTAACTACCTTAGCAATAGGCGGTGCAAAGGGAGGCAGTGATTTTGAAAGTAAGGGTAGGAGTGATTCGGAAGTAATGAGGTTTTGTCAAAGCTTCATGACGGAACTATCAAGACACATTGGTGCTGATCTAGACATTCCTGCAGGTGATATTGGAGTTGGTCCAAGAGAGATCGGATATCTTTATGGACAATATAAAAGACTTAGAAATGAGTTTACTGGAGCATTAACGGGAAAAGGGGTGCCTTTTGGAGGAAGTCTAGGAAGAGTAGAAGCAACAGGATACGGACTACTTTTTTTTATGGAGGCTGTATTTAAACAAAACTCAATAAATGTAGATGGAATGAACGTAGTTATTTCAGGGTCAGGAAATGTTTCTATGTATGCAAACGATATGGCGACAAAAATGGGAATGAAGGTTGTCGCGATGAGTGATTCTGATGGATATATATATGATCCGAAAGGGATTAATTTTTCAACGATTCAGGAAATCAAGGAAGTAAAAAGACTTAGGATATCTGAATACACTAAATATTCGCCGTCAGCTGAATATTATTGTGGCTGTAAAGGGATATGGAACGTCAAATGTGATATCGCTCTACCTTGTGCAACTCAAAATGAAATTGATTTGTGCGCAGCAAAAAAATTAATTTCTAATGGGGTTATCGCAGTTGGAGAAGGGGCAAATATGCCTTCTACGACGGAAGCTATCAATGAATTCTTAACCCAAGGAGTATTTTTCGCACCTGGAAAAGCGGCCAATGCAGGTGGAGTCGCGACTTCAGCCTTGGAGATGAGCCAAAATAGCATGAGACTATTTTGGACAAAGGAAGAGGTTTTAAAAAGACTTAAAGAAATTATGACTGGAATTCATAAAAGCGCAAAAGAATCTGCGATTGAATATGGTTATGGCTACAATTTGGTTGCAGGGGCTAATATTGCAGGGTTTTTAAAGGTTGCTGAAGCGATGAAAGCCCAGGGCTTGGTATAGGCTCGAACTTTTTGAAAAAAAATAATGATGGAATATTTATACAAAGGTGCTGGGATGATTCTCTTGGCACCTTTTTTTGAATGAACTTCTCTATTGACTGACTAAGCGTATAAATCTATAATTTTTATATAATGATTATGGGGGAGTATTTCATGAAAACAGCTTTGATAACAGGTATATGTGGTTTTGTTGGCTCTTCGGTAGCTATTAAACTGGTTGAGAAAGGTATTCAAGTTATTGGGGTTGATCTCAGCGACAAACCGAAGAATAAAAAGTTAGCAGATTTAATTGCAGATGGAAGAGTAAAAATTTGGAAGGGTGACTTAAACAGCTTTGATTTTTCTTCTCTTGAAAGAGTTGATTACGTTTTTCAAATTGCCGGAAAAGTTTCTCCCTGGGGGGATATCCGAGGATTTGATAAGATTAATGTAGAAGGGACAAAAAGAGTTATTGATTACGCACATCAAGAAGGAGTGAGTTCATTCCTTTATTTAAGCTCTGTCGCAGTATATGGTTTTGGAGGTTATGTTGATTTGACTGAAGAAGCACCTAAAAATCCCTTTGATAATCCTTATTCTATTTCAAAACTGAGAGCAGAGACTATGGTTGTTGAGGAGTGTAAAAAAATTGGGCTTCCTTATGTAATTATTAGACCCGGAAATGTCTATGGTCCATACGATTATACTTCTTCGACGCATATATATAGCAAAATAGAAGCCGGGAATATGCCCTATGTAGATAAAGGTAAATATAAAAGTTGTTTTGTATATGTTGATAATCTGGCTGAAGCAATAGTCACTGCAGGAATAACTGATAAGGCATGGAATCAAGATTTTAATATTACTGATGGTTTTGGTGAGACTCTAGACGATTATTTTTCCCTGGTAGCAAAGGAGATGGTAGTAAAAAATAAATTCATAAGCATTAAGGCCCCCTTGGCAAAAACTGTTGCTGCATTGGTGGAAGGGTTTTATAAATTGCTAAAAATTAAAAAAGCTCCACTAATAACAAAGTTTTCCACGTATCAAAACTGTGTAGATTACCACTTTTCTATAGAAAAAGCTAGAAATGTTTTGGGCTTTTCGCCTAATGTAACTCTTGAGGAAGGAGTAAAAAGGACTGTTGAATGGTATAAAACACTGAAGGATTAATTTTTGGTGGGAGAAATGAGCAAGGATTCTTTTGAAAATAATGGTAAAAAAATCAAGGAAATAGATCAAGAGAAAAAGAATATTCTCTTTGGTGGTTCTTTTGAGAATAATGGTGAAAATATCAAGGAAATAGAGGAAGAAAAAAAAGGTATTCTCTTTGGAGATTCTGTTGAGAGCATTTCGAATGAAAAATGGGGGGTAGGAATTAAGAAATTATTGTCTGGCCAAGATAAAAATGCTGCACTTTCCGTGTTGTTTGCGACAATAGTTTTGTTGTTATATTTTTATTTTGGGATACAGGATTTTTTTGCAAAATCATTCCCTTATGTAGAAAACATAGATTATTGGAAGTATATTTATCATAATTTTATTCCGTTGTTTTTGTTCTTTATTATGGGAATTATTTTTGTCAAGTTCGTCTTAAAAGCAAGATTAAAAGACTTTGGCTTAGGCTTAGGAGATAGAAAAGCGGGGTTGAAGTTATTAATTTTTGGCGCTCCAATACTGGTTCTAGCGGGACTTACTACAGTATGGGATTCAGGAATGAATCAAATGTATCCTCTGGCTAGGGAAGTAATATACGCTCCGATAGGATTTGTTTTTTTATATTATATTTCATATATCGCATACTACATTGGTTGGGAGTTTCTTTTCAGGGGATTGTTAGTATTTTCTTTGGAAAAAAGAGGTCCATTACTTGCCATAATGGTTTCTACGATGATTTCAGCCCTAATACATTCGTCGATCGCAGGATTTGGAAAACCTTTTGCAGAGACTGCTTCGGCTATTATAGCAGGTATAGCTTTTGGATATACTGCATACAAGACAAGATCCGTATGGTATAGTTTTGTTATGCACGCTATCGTGGGCTTTTCCACAGATTTATTTATCTCAATATTTACGAGGTCAGGCTTAATATAAGCATAAGGAGGATCAAATGGGAAAAGTTGTCATAATAACCGGGGCGTCATCAGGAATTGGAAAAACAACTGCTGAGATTTTGAACTCTAAAGGATATAAGGTCTACAATCTTTCTAGAAGAGAATCGTTGGGTATTGAGCACATAAAAACAGACATATCCAATTACGAAGATGTGAAAAATGCAATCTCGTGTATTTATGAGAAAGAAGGAAGAATAGATGTTTTAATTAATAATGCAGGGATGGGTATTTCAGGTGCTATAGAAAACACTGATGACAACACAGCAAAGCAATTGTTTTCCGTTAATTTTTGGGGTATGTTTTATTCGACAAAGGAAGTGATTCCAATTATGAGAAAGAACAATTCAGGTTCAATTATTAATATCAGTTCTGCAGCCGCAAAATTCCCTTTGCCATTTCAAGCTTTTTATTCAGCTTCAAAAGCTGCCGTTAGTTCATTTTCGGATGCTTTGAGATTAGAAGTGAAACCATTTGGTATAAATGTTACAGCTATTTTGCCCGGGGATGTAAAAACTGAATTTACTCAAGCCCGAATTAAGAACAAGAGTAATGACCCAATATATGGAGACAGAATTGATAAATCAGTTTCAGCTATGGAGAGGGATGAGGAAAATGGAATGTCGCCAGAAACTATCTCAAAAATTATTATTAAAATAATCGAAAAAAAGAATCCTCCTCCTTACGTTATAGGGGGATTAAAATATGAGTTTCTTGTTTTTCTTACTCGGTTAATGCCTTATAGACTTACTCTTTTTCTGTTAGGAAAAATTTATGGGTAATACTTTTTATCGGCTGAAAAACATCTGCTAAAAAATTGACTATTTATTAAAAATTATGTGTATAGTTATTTGTTGCATTTGAAAATAATGCATCATTGACACTATTGAATGCATAAAGTATAATTGTCATATTTATAAATGATTTTAATTGGGAGATATAATATGTCGGACAAAGGGAGTATTAAAATAAAAGATCAAACCACTTTAAAGGAAAAACTATCATATTCTATTGGCACTCTGGGGAAGGAGATAAGCTTTGGAATGATTAATGTTTATTCCATGTTATATTTAACCTCTTTTATGGGGCTTAATGGAATCGTGGTTGGATTTGCCTTTTGTATTGTCAGATTACTGGCGGCATTTTTTGATCCTTTAATGGCAACAATTGTTAATAACACCAAAAGCCCGCTTGGTAAATTCAGACCTTGGCTTCTGGTGGGAGCAATTATTAATTCCATTATTCTTATAGTAATGTTTTTGCCCCTTCCAAATGGAACAGGTATGCCAGTTAAATATGTTTTCTATTTGGCTATGTATTTTCTGTGGGCTATTAGTTATGCAGTTATAGATGTGCCCATTATGGCGATGGTTCCATCAATAGCCGATACTCCCCATGAAAGGGAGAGTGTTTCAAGTTTGTCCAGACTAATAGGGGGTTTTGGAGGATTCATAATTGGGTCTGGTGGCGCCGTATTAATGCAAAATACATTCGGTAATACTGATTATAGAAGTTACTTGTTGGTTGCAGCCGTTGGAGCTGTGGTTTTAATCATTACTCTTCTTCTTCCTATTATTACTCTTAAGGAGAGATATGTTCTTCCCTGCCAAACCGTTAAGTTCAGAGACATGTTCAAAATGCTAAAGGATAATGACCAAATGAGGTCTTTTGCTTGGAGTTTTCTTTTATTCACTGTAGGGGGAAATATTGCAATACTCCAATCAACCTATCTTTTTATATATGATTCTGCTAATTTGGGAAACTTTAATAACTATGCACTTTTTAATATTTTGGCCTGTACTGTTCAGGGCGTAGCAATGATGTTTTATACATGGATTACAAAGAAAATATCCAGAGACAAAGTTTACAAATTAACATACATATTTGCCGGGATAGGAATGGCTTTTATCTTCGCAATATATTTTGCATTCCCGGGTATTGGTATCCCAATTGCAAATGTAATTTTACTATCCATCGCGGGTTCTTCGTTAATGTTGGCTAATGGAATGAATCAGATTACTTCTATGGTTATGATAACGGATGTCGTTGATTATGGGGAATATAAGACAGGAAATAGATCGGATAGTTTGGTTATTTCTCTACAGACATTAATTTTGAAAGCATCTGCCGCCTTTGCTATGTTGATTTTAGGCATTGGGGTTGCTGTCTCCGATTTACCTACAATTGACTTGATGACAAACACATTTAGTGGAGAAGTAACGGACAAGGCTCTTTTTATATTAAGATCGTTTATGTTTTTGCTCCCGCTTCCTTTAATGCCAATCGGGTTAATTATCTATTCCAGAACATATAAACTCCATGGTAAGTATTATGCTGAAATTAAGAATGCCATACAAGAGAGAAGAGTTGGACAAGATATTAAACAAGAAGTGGTTGACTCGCATTAAATATTGAGGAACAGAGGCTTTGAAAATGAACAAAAATAAGCACATTGTTGTTGGCATAATCGGATTGGGCTCAAGAGGCTTTTCAATAACGCAGATGATAGCCAAGATGAAAGATGTAGAAATTAAATATGTATGTGATACTTACGAAGATAGGACAGAAGCTGCGCAAGCTTCTGTTTTTCGCTTGGCTGGATATAAACCTCAGATAGTCACGGATTATAAATATATCTTGGCTGATGAGGAAGTCCAGGCTGTATTGATCCTAACAAGTTGGGAAACACATATCAAGATTGCCATTGATGCAATGGTTTCTGGAAAGTATGCTGGGATGGAAGTTGGCGGAGCCTACGATATTAATGATTGTTTTTTGCTTGTCGAAGCCTATGAAAAGACAGGAATTCCTTGCATGATGTTAGAAAATTGTTGCTATGGCAAATATGAATTAATGATAAAAAATATGGTAGATAAAGGGATATTGGGAGAAATAGTTCATTGCTCTGGCGGTTATATGCATGATTTAAGAGAAGAGATAGCTTATGGCAAGGAAAATAGACATTATAGACTCAGAAATTATATTTCCAGAAATTGCGATAACTATCCAACCCACGAACTTGGCCCAATTGCGAAGTTACTTAAGATTAACAATGGGAATCTTATGCTGAGCATATATTCAATCTCTTCAAAATCCAAAGGATTAAGTCATTACTTAAATGAGAAAAAGAAAGATGATTTAGAGTTGTGCAATACCGTTTTTAAGCAGGGAGATATAATTACTTCAGTTATTAAGTGCCAAAATGGGGAAACAATCACACTTACACTTGACACAACCTTACCTAGGTTTTATAGCAGAGGTTTTTCTGTAAGTGGAACAAAAGGAAGATATCAAGAAGACGGGAATTTGATTTTTCTTGATGATAAGCATTGTAAATTTCATTTTTTATCAAGAATATTTTATAACAACGCATCCCTATATCTGCGCAGATATATGCATCCCATATGGAAAAGATTTAAGAAAGAAGGGGTAAAAGGGGGCCACGGAGGAATGGATTATCTTGTTTTGAGAGCGTTCCTCGAATCTGTTAGAGACCGAACAGATACACCGATTGATGTATATGATTCAGCAAGTTGGATGGCTATAACAGCATTATCAGAAAAATCCATTTTGATTGATGCTCCGGTTCCAATCCCAGACTTTACAAAAGGAAAATGGAAGAGCAAAAAAACAAGTGAGGGAAGATATAGTTTAGATTAACCAGGATTTTATCTTGATTTAATATCCTCTATGATGTATTTGTTGCATGAAATATATATATTTAAGCTGCTTTTTTGAAAAAACAATGAAAACTTTATAGTTTTTATCTAGCAATTATTGAATAATATGCTAAATTATGTTGACGAAGAAAATTATTTAGCAAATATAAAGGTTCTGAGCTGATATATTAGATTGATGAATTTACTATATACTAGTGATATAATATATCTATAATTTCTACATAAGGAGAAATATTATGAACGTTATTAAAAAAATTGCATCTAGAGTTTTTCAGGGGGCCATGTATATCGTTACTCCCTTTTTACCTTGGAGAAAACCTGAATTATTAGTTGGAGAGAACAAAATCTTGGAACTTCCAAACTTAATAAAGAAGCAAGGTTTGTCAAAAGTCCTTGTTGTCACAAGCAAAGACTTAATTGATCTAGGATTACTGAATGGACTTTTTACCCAGATGAAAAATGATTCCCTTGAATATGTTGTTTATGATGGAACAATCCCTAATCCAACGATAGACAATATTGAAGAAGGACTCGCGCTCTATAACGAGAATAATTGCCAAGGGATAATTGCTTTTGGAGGTGGATCTCCTATGGATTGTGCTAAGGGAATCGGAGCAAGAGTGGCTAGACCCGATAAGAAAGTATCTCAAATGAAGGGGCTATTGAAAATATTAAAGAAGCTTCCTCTTGTTTTTGCTGTGCCAACAACTGCTGGGACTGGGTCAGAAGTAACTGTTGCTGCAGTAATAACTGACAGTTCTACTCATGAAAAATATCCAATAAATGACCCTATGCTAATCCCGAGATTTGCTGTTTTGGATCCTCTTTTGACTCTGGGCTTACCAAAAGGAATTACTTCAACTACAGGTGTTGATGCTCTAACTCATGCTGTCGAAGCCTATATTGGAAAGGGTAATACTTCAGAAACAAAGGATATGGCCGAAAAAGCAGTTAAGTTAATCCATGATAACTTGTATACTGCGTATTCAAATGGCAAGGATATCGAAGCACGTATGAATATGCAACTTGCAGCTCATTACGCAGGTATTGCCTTTACACGTGCTTATGTCGGGTATGTCCATGCAATAGCACATTCCTTGGGTGGACAATATAGTATTCCTCACGGGCTTGCGAATGCGATTATATTACCACATGTACTTGAATACTATGGAGATACAGTTTATGATAAACTTTCTTCTCTTGCCAAAATTGTAGGGATTGTTGGGATAAGCTCAAAGGAAAAGGCAGAAAGATTTATTCAATGGATAAAAGATTTGAACAAGAGTATGGGAATCCCAAATAAGGTACCCGGAATAATTGAAGAAGATATACCTGTACTTGTAAAAAGGGCTCTCTCTGAAGCAAATCCTCTTTACCCAGTTCCAAAATTTATGGACGAAAAAGATATGAACGCAATGTACCACCAGATTATGGCATAGCTAAAAATATTAATGAACAAAGCGCCGTTTAATAGCAAGAATGAATTTCCAAATGTAATTTTAGCTTATGTAAATTGTAAGCCTTTGACAAATTGGGAAGTAGAGGAATTTTATAGTTTAACTAATTCTGCTGGCTATAACGTAGCTGGGTATATTTTTCAACAAAGAGAAACTCCTGATGGACGATACTACATTGGGCTCGGTAAACTAAATGACCTTAAATCAGTATCTTTAGCTACAAAATCTTCCAAAATAATTTTTTATAATGAGCTTAAAGGCCATCAATTTTTTCAATTGGAAAAAGAGCTTGGAATAGAAGTAATCGATAGGACTATGCTTATAATAGAAATTTTTTCGAAAAACGCTGTGTCTAATGAAGGGAAACTTCAAGTTGAATTGATGTATAAGAAGAAAATGCTCCCTCGTATTATGGGGCAGGGTTTAGTTATGTCAAATCAAGGAGGGGGAGGGGCTGGCGGTACCGGAGCTAGAAGAGGAATAGGAGAACAGCAAAAGGAACTAGATAAAAGAACTATTAAAAATGAAATTAAACAGCTCGAAAATAAACTTGAAAAATTATCTGAAGAAAGGGCAATTCGAAGGAAAAATCGAGAAAGAAATAGATGCTTTACAATTTCCTTAGTCGGCTATACAAATGCTGGGAAAACTACTTTGATGAATGCCTTATCAAATACTAATGCGGAAGCAAAAGATCAGCTTTTTGTGACACTTGACCCCCTTAGTCGAAGAATCAGCACAATTATGGGAAGAGAAATTCTTTTAACAGATACTGTAGGTTTCATTTCTAATTTACCCCATGAATTTGTAAGAGCTTTCAGGTCTACTCTGGAAGAAACCATTAGTTCCGACTTGATATTGCATGTTGTTGATGGGTCTTCTCCTGTTGCATATGAGCAGTATAACGTCGTAAATTCAGTTCTTGACTCTATTGGTGCTTCACAAGTTCCATCAATCACAGTCGTAAATAAGTCTGACTGTGGCATTTTTAGTTTTGTTCCTCATTCTGATAATTTTGTCGCAATTAGTGCAAAAAATCGTATTAATCTGGATAGTCTGATAAAAATAATTAACAAATTTTTAACCCAAAAAATCGAATCTGAAAAGGTGATTATAAGTAAAAATAATTTTGTTGGGTTATTTGAAGAGGATTCTACAACAACGCTATCAAAGTAACTCTCTTTTATATAATATTACTCACTAAAACTACTATTGCGAATGCTTGAAAAGGCTGTATTTTTGATATATACTATAATTCCGTGCTATATGGGGAGCTGGCGGTGCCCTGTAACCTGCAACCCGCCATAGCAGGATAGAACACCCACCGAGGCATTCTCTATGGAAAACCGGTACGAATAAGGGATGTTGATAACAAGGTCTTGTGCAATTTTGCGTTGTGAACCGTGTCAGAGCTTGACCGCAGCAGCACTAAACAAATAGTGAGATGTGCCACAAGGAAGCTTTGGAGGAGTTACCTATTCGATATACGATTCGGTAGGACTTGTCGGAGTGGGCGCACGGGTTTTGTCAGAGTACCAATTTTTTATCGTTTCAAGAACATTTTCTCAATACTTTTTTGCTTTATATCACGTGTTCTGTTAGGAACCCAATTTTTATCGTTTTAAATACATCTTCAATAAACTTTTAGCTTTACGTCTTTTTAAGCATAATAGTATATTAAATATTAGGCTTGCTTGACAGTTATTAACAGTGAGATTATAATTTACTAAAATATATTAAAGGCTCATGGTGAATGCGATGAAATCAAAGTTTATTGTTTTATTATTGTTGATTTCCGTTGGATGTACTCTTTTATTGTTTGGTTGTGCTCCAGAGGAAGAATCTTTACCTCAAATTTTATCTATCAAAGCAAAGTTAGATGCTACGGTAAATTATTCAGTTGGAGACACCTTTGATTCTAGCAAAATTTCAGTTACAGCCATATTAGATGATGAAACAGAAAGAAATGTTGAAACAGTATCTGCAATTGTTTATGATACCTCTGAATTGCATTTAGATACTCAAAACGTTTTCACTGAAAGTGGTACTTTTAATCTAGTGATTAATTACTCAACTTTTTCTACTCAATTAGAAATCGTTGTTTCTGAATAATTAAGAAATAAGGCCAGATATATACTGGCCTTTTATATTTTTCTTTCGAGGATATGTATATGCTAATGTCAAAACTTGTAGGAGAGAGGACAAAAACAATCCCCTCCGAAGCTGTAATAAAAAGCCATATTATGTTGTTGAAAGCTGGTTTTATTAAGCTTGTAACAAACGGAGTGTGGACTTTGTCTATGCCGGCGAAAAGGATTGCTGAAAATATTCAAAGAATAATTAGGGAAGAAATGGATTCCATTGGGGGACAAGAGTGTCTTTTCCCAGTAGTTATGCCAAGAGATCTTTGGGAAGAAAGTGGCAGATTTAATTCTATTGGCGACGAAATGGTTAGATTCAAGGACCGTAATGACAGAGATTTAGTTTTAGGAATGACTCACGAAGAGGCGGCAGTACACTTTGTTCGAGACTCTGTAAAATCATATCAACAGTTGCCATTTATGATTTATCAAATTCAAACTAAATTTAGAGATGAAGCTCGTTCAAGAGGTGGCCTGATAAGAGTGAGAGAGTTTACAATGAAGGATGGTTATTCATTTCATGAAACTCAGGATGATTTGGCTGATTATTACGAAAAGGTCTATGAAGCATATTTTCGGATATTTTCTCGTATAGGCTTAAAAAATTTTATAGCAGTAAAATCTGATACGGGGATGATGGGAGGAAGCATAGCACATGAATATATGCTACTCACTGATGTTGGCGAGGACACCTTGATAATATGCCCCAATTGTGATTACAAGGCGAATATGGAAGTAGCCGAGTGCAAGCCTAGAATCAATGAGATTGAAGATTCTTTGCAATTAGAAGAAGTTTTTACTGGTTCAGCTAAAGAGATAAAAGAAGTAAGTTCTTTCCTAGGAGAGATTAGTGAGAAAAAAATTATAAAAGCGGTATGTTACAACATTAAGGGAGACTCGGACAAAACAGTTTTATGCTTTATTCGTGGAGATTTAGAAATTAATGAAGCAAAGCTTAAAAAAGTACTAAAAGCCGAAATAGTCCCAGCTAATCTTTCTGGGACAAGTATTGTTCCGGGAAACATTGGTCCAGTTAAGTTAGAAGAATCCTCTAAACTAATAATGATTTATGACAAATCATTAATGAATTGTAGAAATATGGTATGTGGAGCAAACAAAGAAGGATATCATTTAATAAATGTATGCTTAGACAGAGACTTTTATGTCCCAGAGTTTCATGATATTTCTAAAGTTAATGATCAGGATTTTTGCCCCAAATGTGGTGCAAGACTTAAAATAAACAATGGTATTGAGATAGGAAACATCTTTCAACTTGGAACTAAGTATACAAAAAGCATGGAGATGAAAGTACTTAATAGAGATGGAAAGGAAATAAATCCTATAATGGGCTGTTATGGGATAGGAATAGGAAGGGCAATTTCTGCTATCGCGGAAGAGTATGCAGACGATAAAGGCCTTAACTGGCCAATATCTGTTGCTCCATGGAAAGTCTATATTTGCGCCCTTAGGATTGATAATCAGAATATTCTTTTGAAAGCTAACGATTTATATGATAAACTAAGTAAAGCAGGGGTAGAAACGATTTTTGATGATAGAGAGGCGTCACCGGGGTTTAAATTTGCAGATTGTGATCTTATGGGTATTCCAATTCGCTTAGTGATCAGTCCGAGATCGTTAGAAAAAAATGTTGTGGAACTTCAAAAAAGAGATGGGTCTTTAAAGGAAGAAGTTCCGTATGAAAAGTGTGTTGAAAGGATTATCCAGCTTTGTAGAGAGTAAATGATTCTTGTTTGATGTCAATCTCGGCTCTGTTGGAGAAAAGGGAGAGACTTGGTGCAGAAAAGAACAAGATTTTTTGTATTATTTTTATCTTTAGTAGTTTTTCTCATTTTATCCATTGGGCTGGTTTCGTGTGGCCCAGATGTTCCTCCTTCAAACAATAATAACAATGATGATGAGGATGAGTGGTATACCGAAGGATTTACCAAGGGTACATTAGAGCAAGCAAATGAAACTGATATGATTACGGATTTAATCAATAGTTTTGCCAATCAAGTGAGAAACGCCAGTACTGTTAAGGTTAACAATTTATACCCTAAATACTCTCTAGATATGGGACTTACTATAGTCCTTGACAATGTTCCTGGAAGAGTAGCATTTCAAGTGAATGGAGATATAGAAAATTACCAAAACCGGTCTTTACATTTGGCAGTTTATAAGGGTGAAGGAAACGACGAAGAGCTATTTTTGCAAATAAATGTCTTGCCTTTGAATGAGACGCAGGCGGATTTGTTTATAGCGTTAAAAGGCCCCGAAGGCTTTACGAAGATAACGATGAAAATTTTTACATCGGCACTCGATAAAATATTCCCTATGACATTAGGTAGCACTTTTGATTCAAGCGTAAACGGAATAGCCACTGTTATTGGCTCATACTTAGCGTTTGATTCTGAAATGAAATATGAGTATAAAAAGACTGGAACAAACTATTATACACGCCACTACAACATAGTAGTCGATCTAAAAACTACATTGGCTAGACTTATAAAAAATATTGAGGGAGTTCCAGGCATTACCGAACTTAAGTCAGAATTAGAATTTTTCTTTTCAAATATTTTAGGGGTGGATGCATCGACTGAAAGCTCTATTAATTCTTCGATGCCACCAATGGAAGTCGAGATTGATTTTTTCACAGAAAAGGGTATAGCCAGCTCATTTGCAGGTTCAGATTCAATTTTGTCCAAACTTATGTTAAACGTTATAGTTTCTGAGGATATTAATACTGTAAATACGAATCCCAGATTTAAAGGAGAGAGATTGGAAGCTCAAATTGACTGGGACAAAATTATTGTTCGTAGGAATGTCCTAAATGAAAATATGCCAGATAGGGAAGACTTGCTTATAGACGACCCTTTAAATCATAATCCAGAAGCATACATAATATATAATCATGATGGTCCACTTGCGATTAGACTTGAGGGAAAATATGAGGGTGATTTTGTCGAAGAGGAGAAAGAATTACATATCGGTTTTAAATATAACTATTACCAGCCAGACGGGTCTGATGATGAGTTTTGTTTTAGGGTATTTGATGATGATGATGATATTATTGCAATCTATTACAAAAATAATTATGCACAATTCATAGGTTTTTCTGAAGAGCCATTTTCTTTTCCTTTTAGCTCCGCAGCATTCTTATTAAGTGGAGGCGGGGCCTCAGAGATAGAGGAAGAAGATTTATTTTTTAAGATAGTGACTTATTTGGTTGGTTCAGTACATTTGCTCGATGTAGACGAAACGACAATAACAATAGAAACTCAGCATCTTTCTGCAGTGTTAGGAATCAGCGTTGAATCCTTCTCGAATGCATTAAACCAGGCTTATACTGATGCTGGAGGAACGGGATCTCTTTCAGATATTTTGGCCGAAAACGGTATTGATTTAGAAGATTTTTTGAATGAAAGAACATTTGAAATAAAAATCAGTATGGATGAAGAATTTATAGAAATTTTTGACTCTATCCCAGATTTGGAAGCTATGGAAGACTAAAAAAAAACATTTTTTGCTTAATATGCAATTTTTAAAGATAATAAGTAGTAAAAAAGAGGTAGATGATTATTCAACAAGCTTTGAATCTATTTTGCTGAATGTATATCTACATATCAAGTAAAGAATATAAACCAGGATTTCTTCCTATTAGAAAAGATGCAGCTTTTATGCTCCCATAAGCAAAAACAGTCTTGCTCTCTGCTTCATGTTTAATGGTTATTACCTCATTATTCATAAGGAACATAATTTCGTGTTTCCCAACTACAGAACCTCCACGAATTGAATGCATGCCTATTTCATTTGAGTCTCTCTTTCCCGATGATTCATCTCTGCCAACATTTAGAAACCTATTTGGAATGCTTGACTTAACAGCCCCTGCAATCATTAGGGCTGTTCCTGAAGGGGAGTCGGTTTTTTGATTGTGGTGGGTTTCAATAATTTCAATATCAGAAACATCTCCAACAAGTGAACATGCTCTTTTCACAAGATTGATTAGAGCGGCAACACCACTAGACATATTGCCTGATTTAAAGATAGGAATATGTCTCGAGGCTTTTTCTATAAGTGTTAAATCATCCGAATTATACCCTGTTGTTGCAAGGACAGTAGGGACTAAATTATTAGTAGCAAAATTCAATATATCAACTAGAGCTCCTCGTGAGGAAAAATCAATTATTACATCGGGTTTAATAAAATTATATAAAGAAAAGGAAGGAAAGACTTTTATCCCCAATGAAGTTTCATCTGATCCTACTTTGTCAACGCCTGCTATTACTTCAATATTTGGATTTTCTTTTGCACAACTAAGAAGAATCCTTCCCATTTTTCCACAAATACCACTTATAACAACTTTCATTTTTTCTCCTTACTTTTCGATTAGTACAGAGTATATGGTTTCATCCTATGATAAATTTATCATAATAGACCAAGGTTCTTTAATTCTTTTTCCAATATGCTCTCGCAGGTACATTTTGTTAAAGGTAACCTAACTTCATCGCTACAAATGCCAAGTAATTTTGCAGCACATTTTACTGGTATAGGGTTAACTTCAAGGAACAGCGCTTTAATGAAAGGCAGAATCCTGAGTTGCATATTTCTTGATTTTTCAACATTTCCAGTGAAATAGGAATCTACCATTTCGTGCATATATTTAGGAATAACATTGCTTGCTACGCTTATAACCCCAGCTCCACCTAAAGTAAGAATTGGGTAAGTTAAACCATCATCTCCGCTGTATAAAAAGAAATCATTTCCAGAGATGCAGGCCAATTCCATTATTTGAGAGATATTTCCACTAGCCTCCTTAATTGCGCAAATTCCTTTATACCCAGCCAATTTAGCAACTGTCTCTGGAAGCATATTTAAACCGGTTCTTGAGGGGACATTGTACATAATAATGGGTAAATCGACTTGATCAGCAATGGACTTAAAATGTTCAATAAGTCCTTGTTGGGTACACTTGTTATAATATGGCGTCACACACAAAAGTCCATCTGCGCCAACTGATTTAGCATCTATTGCCTGTCGAATTGCATGTTCGGTTGAATTACTACCAGCTCCCACAATTACAGGAATTTTTTTATTAACTATTTCTATAACGACAGATGCAATTTTAATTTTTTCTTCATCAGATATTGTAGAGGGTTCGCCGGTTGTTCCATTTGCAACAAGACAAGCTATTCCACTATCAAGCTGAGTTTTAACTAGTTTTTCTAAGCTTATATAATCTATTTTATTATCAAGCATAGGTGTGATTAATGCCGTTCCAACTCCTTGAAAGATATATGCCATATTTCCCTCCCTTAAGTTAACAGAATCGTTTGTCATTCTCCAATAAATATTGAGCTATTTGAACTGCATTTGTTGCAGCACCTTTTCTTATATTGTCAGCTACTACCCATAAATTGCACCCCGAAAAAACAGTGTTGTCTATCCGGATCCTTCCTACAAAAACCTCATCTTTATCTTCGACAATTATTGGCATGGGGTACTTGTTGTTTTTAGGATCATCATAAACGATTACGCCAGGCATATTAACAAGTGCTTCAAAAATACCTTCAAGTGTACATGGTTTTTCAAATTCAACATTTATACTTTCGCTGTGGCCGTGAAAAACAGGAACTCTCACTGTAGTTGCAGTAACTTTAATTCTTTCGTCCAGTATTTTATGGGTCTCAACAATCATTTTCCATTCTTCTTTCGTGTAACCGTCAGGAAGGAAGATATCAATTTGCGGAATTAAATTATTTGTTATTGGATATTGAAATTTACTGGTTGTTCCATTTTTAAGATCATCATATCCTTTTTGCCCAGCGCCAGATACAGCTTGATATGTGCTATAAATTATTCTTTTTATGGAGAATTTGTCGTGAAGGGCTTTTAACGGCAACATCGCTTGAATAGTGGAGCAGTTAGGATTCGCAATAATGCCCTTATCATGTATTAGCGCAGCTTCGCCATTTACTTCAGGCACAACGAGAGGAACTTTTTCATCCATTCTCCATTGACTTGAATTATCGATAACTAAGGAACCATAGGAAGCGAAAACTGGGGCGTAATCTTTACTAACGCTTCCTCCAGCGGAAAAAAGAGCAATATCTATTTGTTTATCTTTAATATTTTCTTCTTTCAATTCTAGAACTATATAGTCTTTATCCATAAAGTGAAGGGTGGATCCAGCTGATCTTTCACTAGCATAAAGATAATAATTATCAACAGGAAGTTTTCTCTCTTCAAGTACTTGTAAAAACTTCCTTCCCACCATTCCAGTAGCGCCAACAACTGCCATATTAATATGTTTCATATAATGCCTCTTTATTCATAAAAATTAAATAGATAATACCAATATGCTAATATCGTGTCAATTAAAATACCTTATAAATAAGTACGGATTTATGTAACATTTATTCTATTTAGCAGTTTAGCGCAATAAAGCGAAAAATATCACATAAATCTAATCCAAAAATTATAAAACTACATTGAGGATATAAAAAATACTGCAAAATAAAATAATGATATCATTTAAAATACCAAGTAGATGAAAGGTTTACTTTTTTTGAATGTTATAGTATAATTTTTAATTAAAATACTACCCTAATGGATGGAGAAAATGATTAACTCTAACACTGCTCAAAGTAAAGAAAAAAAAATTAGTTCTTACAAAATTAAACTTATAAGTAATCTCGTTGTTTCCCAGGAAGATAGGGCAGAAGAGATTAAAGGAGCATATCCAGGGGGGAGATTTAAACGTTACATTGATATACTAAAAACATATTTTCAGCCTTTGATGATTGTAAACTTATTGACAATGCTTTTTTGCCTTCCAATTATTGCTTCTCTTTTATTTTTTGAAATTTATGGATATGAAGAATTTGGATACCTATTAGCAGGAATTGGTGTTTCTGATGCCCCGTTTCTTCTAAATGGATTTGGTTTAGGTTTATCTTCGGGACTATCAATAAATTCAGCATCTTCAATCATGCTAAAAGCATATATGGTTTTAGTCGGGTCTATCACAGTTTTTCTGCCTATTGTTGGAATAGGGCTGGCGGGAAACTTCTATGTCTGTTCCAAACTGGTTTGGGGAGAAACTCTGTTAATGAAAAAGGACAAGTACGGCAACGATGTTCCGAGAATTATTAAAGAGTTCTTTAAAGGGGTAAAATTCCTCTCGGGTAAAATGGTCCCTTCAATCTCAATTTTCGGGATAATTTTTAGTGGGACTGCCTTTATGATACTTGAGTTTTCGAACTCATTTTTAATTGGAACAACTAATCCTGGACATTATATTGGATTAATTTTAACAATAATATTATCCATTTTTTCCGCAATGGTGATGACCACCTACTTACCGTTCAACGTGTCCTATAAAAATATTAAAGTTATGGACAGATTAAAGAATTCTTCAATTATTGCGTCGGGTTTCTCATTTTCATCGATACTAGCATTTGCTTTTTCCATATTCCCTTTCGCTTTATTGTTTGTAGGAGATATGGTTAAACTTATCATTACTATCGTAATTCTTTCTTTTGGACTTTCGCATTTTTGTTTAGTATTAACCAATTATGCTGATTACAACAGCGAAAATTTGATTCAGCCTTTATATCAACAAGAGATTAAAGCTCAATTGCGTGCTGAGAGAAAAAGAACCAAGAAGGTCGAAACACAGAAACAAGTATATAAAAACAAAAAATAATATTTTAAGGTTTATACCCATTATAAGTAACGTTTGAAGGTGATAATGACGGACATTATTCTTAGAGGTCTTGTTTTTGATAAGCAGGCTCGTATTGCAGTTATAGATACTTCCGAGATGTTGATCCATGCGAGCAAAATTCATAATTTAGTTCCTATTGCTCAAAATGCAATGGGTAGAGCATTGACAATAGGTGCTTATATTTCTTATAACATGAAGAACAAACTTGGTAGATTCAACGTGATCATTGATGGCGAAGGCCCTCTGGGAAAAATATATGTCGCGGGGGAAAATCAAGGGAAAATAAAGGGTTATATTGAAAATCCTAACAAACTTGAGTTAATAGGGTCCCCTGCTGAAAATATAAAAGAAGCTGTTGGGCAGAAAGGATATTTCACTATAGTAAAAGATATGGGATTAAAAGAACCATATATTGGAAGTACCGAAATTGTTTCAGGCAATATATCAGATGATTTTGCATATTATCTTTTTGCAAGCGAAGGGATAAAAAGTGCTATTGGTTTAGATGTTTTCATCCACGAAAATAGGCTTTGTTCATATGGAGTAATTTGCGAAGCAATGCCTGGTGTTTCGGAGGAAGCAATTTTTATTTTGGAAGATATAATGAGTCGATTTAAAGAAATTTCCTTGAGGATTGCTAACTTCGGAGTTGAAGCCACTTTTAATTATTATTTTAAACATTTTGGAGCAGAATATCTGTCAATTGATAAACTGGATTTTTTTTGTAACTGTGAGGCTAGGGCTGACGACATAATAAAAAGCATCGGAGAAACGGAAATAGTAGATATTCTACGGGAAAAACCAGAGGTTGAGATACATTGTGATTATTGCGGGAAAAACATAGTATACAATAAGAGCAGACTCGAAAACGTTTTTGAGAGGAGTTTTTAATATGGCAGTTTTGTCAATGTTTCAGTCCGCTGATTTTTATTTTTCAAATGGTAAAAAATTTTTCCAAAAAAAAGAGTACTTGGATGCTATTTCCTATTTAAAAAAAGCTGTTGAGTTGGACCAATCTGAAGAGCATGTGCTTGAACTTGCTCTAGCGTATTCCCAAATCGGAGCTTATAATGAAAGCATTATTTTATTCATTAATCTTTGGGAAAAAAAGAGATATTTAGAATATAGTTTAGCGCTTGCAAAAGATTGCAGACAGCATGCCTTTCTTCATGGTAATTATAGCTTTCCTGACAATGGCTGGCTTATTCCCAATTCGCATAGGTTTAAACCCGGGAATGTACCAAGGCTCGCGCAATTTTGGGAAAATATCAACTTTGAGTTATTAGAGGAGTTGTCTTCCTCCGTGAATAATAGGATGATACTTTTAAATGAAGAGAAGTATCCTTCTTCAGAGCTAATATTGATTGATACGATTTCTAGACGGAACCTAGCGAGAGCTTATGTTGCATATGATTATTACGTTAAAGGAAATTTCGACAAATCAATATCGACATGTATGATTATCGAACCAGAAAGTGAAGAATATGAAATGGGATTGGATATAATGGCTCGGGCAGCATACGAAAATGGTGACAGTGAGCTTGCTGAAAGTGTAGCATTGAAATTATTAGAAATAGACAATCAAAATACTACCCCATACGACATATTGTTAAAGATATACATATCAAAAGATTTAATTCATGATAAGGGTTCATTTTTTGATTCTTTAATTAATAAGATATCTCTTCCAGACAATTCGCATGCTTTAAAGTATTTGGCTATAGTATTTAGCACTAATGGGCTTCATGAATACGCGAATAAGGCTGCCGAAAAATTGTTTCGGTTAAACGAAATGAACAGCATGGGGGTTTCCTGTTATATTGGAGTTCTCATAAATTCTGGAGAATTAGAGAAAGCGAGAAAATTATGTCGAAAATACTCTCCGATTTTCCCCAACGACTTAGAGATTACTTTTTTAAATTGGTATGTGGATAGCTCTTCTGTTGCACATAATGAGGTATATTTTTCTAATCGTTTCTCGCCAAAAGTCACAGAAGAGCTTATTCGATCTTACGCAGAAGAATTTTACTCAAACTGCCTCAGAAACAATGATGATATATATTTGACAAAAAAAGCTTATGACTTATTGGATGTAATATTTGCCTTTCAAAATCCTCAACCAATAATAGAGGCATTGTCTCTCAATAACTCCAATAAAGAAGATACGTATCAACAATATCTAATTAATAAACTTAAAAATATTGATATAAGAAACACATGTAAAGCAACTATAATGTTTTCATTACTTGTCTCTGAAAGAAGTTTGTCAAAGAAGATTACTTTTCCTTATGATTCAAGCATTATATCAGGATATGTAAGGAGTTTTCCTTTTCCCAAAACGGCAAAAGGGAGTTTGTTCAAGGAAGTATACGCAGCTGTATACACTTACTTGCTATTACACGGAAATGAGATTATTAGTGATGAATTGAAGGGGCTTTCGGATAAAATATACAATATTGAAGAGAATATGAAATCATACGGTGCATTGTGTTCTTTATTGCTCTATACATATCAAAAAGCAAAAGATAAAGAAGTTAATCTTCCTCAAATAGTTAAGATATTCGGAACAAACATGAAAACGTTCAACAAATATTTGAATTTCTTTCGAAATATTGAATAAAAAAAAGGGGCTGTTATAAGCCCCCATTTTCATTCAGTTTTTGCCACTTCATTTTTTTTATTTTTCAATTGTCCACCTAGATCAGGGACTTTGCTTATTAGAATCCATCTGGTTAAACAAGCTGTGCCATAACCAATAAATCCCCCGAATAGAATGTCAGACAAATAGTGAGCGGCAACTACAATTCGACTTATCCCCACCAAAGTTGTGTAAAGAATTGGAACACACCAAAAGATCCAACGTTGTTTTTTTAGCTTTTCAAAAATATCCGGGACTATTATTAACCCAAAGGAGGCTGCGGCAGCAACTGTATGTCCGGAAGGGAAAGATTTAAAAGCATCTTCATCCGTTGCTAAGAATATTTCTTTATAAATCTCAGTCCTAATTTCAGGAGGGCTAAATATATTTATTTGATACCAAGGCGTAAACCCAGCATAGTCAGGACATATTACAGAGACAGCTAAAGGGGCAAGCTCATTACCGGGTGTCATTGTTCTAAAGCGTTGTCTCTCCCATAACATTTTCATTATTTGCACAAAAATATTACTTAAAGCAGTAACAATGATTAGAAAAATTGCAAACCAAAGTAGTTTTCTCATTTTTTCTTTAGGGACAAACATACAGCTAAAAATAGTTAAAGAGGTTAATAATAAGGAAAATGCCGCTTGATAGAGATATGGATAAAGAATACTATCATCGGCAAATCGTCCCCATAACCAAGTTATAAGAACAAAATATCCTGCAAAAATAACAATCGCGAATAAAACTTTCAGAAAAATATTAATTTTATTATTTTTGCCGAAGTTTTGATAAAATAAAATAGTCCCTGCAACCGGAGCAACGAGATAAGTGGGCAGTTCTCCAAAATTTGCAAAATATTGTCCATAAAAGTTGTTGGGTGAATATAAAGCTTTATTTATTTGAAGATCTAAAAATGCGGAAATAATTGCAAGGGCAACGAAGATTCCTACTGAAATACCTAACTCTATCCAAGACGTTTTTGTAAGTTTTTTCATTTTTCCTCCTATCAAAAATTTATTTTATTCGATATATAATCTTCTACATCGCAAATATTAATTCTTATTTGTTCCATGGTATCCCTATCTCTAATTGTGCAGGTATCATCGTCTAAAGATTGAAAATCAATTGTTAGGCAGAAAGGAGTACCAATTTCATCGTGTCTTCTATATCTTTTCCCAATAGAACCAGAAGCATCAAAATCTATTGAAAACATTTTTGAAAGTTTAGAGAAAACTTCTTCGGCTTTTTCAGTAAGGCTTTTCTGAAGAGGAAGTATGGCTAGCTTAAAAGGAGATAGTGTTGGATGTAAATGTAACACCACTCTTGAATCTCCTCCGGGTAGTTCTTGTTCTTCATAAGCATTACACAATACAGCAAGTAACATACGGTCTGCGCCAAGAGATGGTTCTATCACAAAAGGAACAAAGCGTTCATTAGTGTTTGGATCAATATACTCCAGAGATTTTCCCGATCTGGAAATATGTGCTTTCAAATCAAAATCTGTTCTGTCTGCGATTCCCCAAAGTTCTCCCCATCCAAAAGGAAAAAGAAACTCAAAATCTGTTGTCGCTTTGCTATAGTGGGATAATTCCTTGGGGTCATGGTCACGAAGCCTTATTTTTTCATTCTTTATGCCGATATTTAAAAGCCAGTTCATGCAAAAAGATCGCCAATAGCTAAACCATTCTAAATCTGTTCCAGGTTTGCAAAAGAACTCAAGCTCCATTTGTTCAAATTCCCGAGTCCTGAAAATAAAATTACCTGGGGTAATCTCATTTCTAAAACTTTTACCAATTTGGGCAATGCCAAATGGAATTTTTGCTCGAGAACTTCTTAAAACATTGTTGAAATTAACGAAAATTCCTTGGGCCGTTTCGGGTCTTAAATAAACTATGTTTGCACTTTCTTCGGTAACGCCTTGGAAAGTTTTAAACATAAGGTTAAATTGTCTTAATTCAGTAAAATCGGAAGCACCGCAAACGGGACATTTGATCCCTTTGTCTTTAATAAATTGTTGTAGTTGAGAGTTATTCCACCCGGCAATTGAGAGGTCAATGGAATTTTTTTTGATATATTCTTCAATTAAAGTATCAGCTCGATGTCGAGATTTACACGATTTACAGTCCATCAAAGGATCGGAAAAACCTCCGATGTGACCACTGGCTTCCCAAACAGTAGGATTCATAAGTATTGCGCAATCAATACCATAATTATATCTGCTTTCTGTAACGAATTTTTTCCACCAGGCTTTTTTAATATTATTTTTCAACTCAACTCCCATGGGGCCATAATCCCAGGTATTTGCTAAGCCTCCGTATATTTCACTTCCGGGGAAAATAAATCCGCGACCCTTGCATAAAGCAACAAGTTTCTCCATAGTTATTTCAGCCATTTTTACCTCTAAAAAAGATATTTCTTATTGGAACTATGTTAGTATTTATAACCAATAATGTCAAGTTTATTAAAATTTTTATAGTATTAATTGTCCGATTTTAAAGTACGAGATTATTGTTGCTAGAATAATAAGTTTTTTTATTAATATGGCATGTAATTGTATCAATACTTAAACTTATGTATAATATAATCTAAATAAAGAAAATACTATAGGGGGTTGCATGACTCTAGAACAAATTTTCCCGAGTGGTCTTAGATTAGTCTTTAACCAGATGAAAAACACCAGAAGCGTTTCTGTTGGTGTTTTTATTAAGGTTGGAAGTGAGTATGAATCATCAGATAACAATGGTATAGCTCATTTTATGGAACATATGATGTTTAAAGGAACATCAAAAAGAAATGCGTTTCAGATTGCTGATGATATGGAGAAAATAGGGGCTAGAATGAATGCCTATACCTCCAAAAACCATACAGCTTATTATTCTGTATCTCTCGACGAACATTTTGAAAATTGTATGGAAATGATATCTGATTTGATATATTTTTCTAAATATGATGAAATTGAAATGGAAAAGGAAAAGACTGTCGTAATCGAGGAGATCCAAATGTCAGAGGATGATCCTGAGGACCTATGTATGGATAAATTATTTTATGCATGGTATGGGAATGAAGGACCGGGCAGGCGCATTTTGGGGACTAAAGACAACATAAATTCTTTTACACAAAAAAATCTGTTTGATTTTAGAGATGCAGAATATGATCCTGGCAATATGGTTATTTCTATAGCAGGGAATGTTGATTTTGAGAAAGCAAAGGACCTTGTTAACAAGTATTTTGAAGCAAACAGTAGGCTTTCTTCCCTTGTGCCAATATTAAGAAAGAAGGTAATTCCTGCGAAGGAATCAGTTCTAACGATAAAACCGCTTGAACAGGCAAATATAGCTTTTGCTTACAGAGGAATTGACTACATAGATGATAGGACTCTTGCAATCAATATGATGTCCAGTCTATTTGGTGGGGGAATGTCCTCAAGGCTTTTTCAATCGATAAGGGAAACTTTAGGTTTAGCATATAATGTTTACTCTTCGGCCTACAACTTTTCTGATTCGGGAGTTTTCACAATATATCTTGGTACAAGCCCCGAAAAAGCGCATAAGGCAATTTCTGAAGTAAAAAAACAAATTCAAATGTTGTTGGAGAAGGGTTTTTCTCCAGAAGAATTCAGCAAAAGTAAGGAGCAGATTAAAACGGCTTTGGTTTTGAGTTTAGAAAGCTCATCTTCTTTGATGAGAATGTCGGGGAAAAGAGCGTTGCTAAAAAATGAATTATTTGACTACGACCTTGAGTTGGATTTATTAACAAAAGTGACGATTGAAAAATTACATGAAATAAACGAATATGTCTTTATTGGAGATAATAAATCTATAAGTTATGTTGGGAAAGAACCAGATTTTAGAATAGAGGAAATATAATCTAGATTGCTTTTCCATTTTTCCGGAGGAATGTATGACCCTTAAAAAAGTTGATTCAGTAAATAATACAAAAAAAATGATTTTTTCGATTACAATTCTATCTGTTGTTTTGGTTTTGTTAATTCTTTTGATTATTCCATTTACTAGAACTTTTGTGTATTTAATCTTTGGCTATTCTGTTTACATTTTAATACCCGTTTGTCTGTTCTTTGGATTAACAATTTTTTTCGGGAAAAGGGTTTCTTTTGGTTGGAAGAAAAATCTGTTAATATCTCTATTTATTGTATCTTTAGTGTCTCTATTTCATGTATCTTTTTATAAAAATGGAATTACAGGTGATCCTTTAGTTTTTCTTGTCCCAACGGGTTTTATCACAGTTGGAGGATTGATTTCCTCTGCTATTATTTATCCATTGTATGCGATCTTCCCCAACTATGGGTTTTTAGTGGCCTCAACTTTGATTATTACTGGCATTTTATTTTTGTTTTTGATCTTTCCGTTAATCAAGTTTTTTGATAAAAAAGTAACCTCACAGAATGTTTTCAAAAACAAAGTTGGAAAAGTAGAGGAACAATCTGATAGCCTTCTAAAAAATAAGGATAATTCAATAACAAAGAATCCTTTACCAAACTCATTAAATCCTGAAGCAGAGCCACCTCTTGGCGCTTTAAGGAAAGAAGAAGTCGAAGAAATGCTTCTAGATGCCAAGACCCTTCTGTTTGGAAACGATAATAACAAACAAAATGTGAAGGAAAGGTCTTTTGGAGGGCTGGTTGATAGAGATGAAGATAGGGCTAATCAAAGTGCAAGGTTGTTATTTTCTGAAGATTCTATTCCTAAAAAAGAAGACAATGAACATAAATACAACATCATTGATAAAGAATGGAGTAATGACAAACTAAATAGTCTTTATACGAATGCTGGAAGAAGAGAATTATTGGAGCAGAATCAAAACTCAAATTTTTCTACTCAATATGGCCCTCATTCTTTGAATGGAGACTATCCTTTTGAAAATAAAGACAAAAATTTTAAAACAAATCAAAGTGAATCGCCAATTTTTGATTCTAGTGAGCGTTATGCATCACTTGAAAATGATAAAGTCTCAAATCATGAAAAAGGTTTGGCTGATAGAATAGATTTTACTGATCCGATCCAAAGTGACAGGGGTGTATTTGATGAAAAGGAAGCTCTAAAGGAATTACATGAGCCCCTTTCTTTTGAACAAAGTGGATTTTTTCAAATTTTAAAAAAACCTGATGAAACAGAAGAAATTATTCAAATCAATCAAGAGAATGAAAAAAAATGTAATGTAAAAAATTCTGACCAGCTATTCTCCCCAAAAAAAGACAAGCCGAGAGGAGAAGAATATTCTTCACAGATTTCTATTGAATCAATAAATTATGGAAGTAATGAGAAGACAAACATAGCTGATGATTTAGGAAAATCTCGAAAAGAGAAAAAGGATATAGAGGTCCAAACATCTTCACAAACTTCAATTTTTGACAATAAACCAACAAATACGATTGATAACTATAAATATAAGCCTTATAAGAGACCTTCCGTCGATTTATTGCCTTCTTATCCTGGTAATGATATTGATTTTCCCGAGGATTACAATGAAGTAAAACAAAAAATTGAAACTACTATGGCTGAATTCGAAATCCCTGCTGAAGTAATTGGGGCAAAACGGGGGCCTACTTTTACTTTATATGAACTAAAACTTGGGCCAGGCTATCAAATTGCTAAAATAAGAAGCATAAAAGAGAATCTAATTATGAGACTGGCTATTAAACAAATAAGAATCTTGACTCCAATCGCGGGAAAAGATGCTTTTGGTTTAGAGATACCTAACAAAAAAAGAGATATTGTAGGGTTGAGGTCTCTTATTAGTAGCCCAGAATTTAACAGCACCGATAAAGGGATACGCCTTTGCTTTGGAAAAACCCTTGATGGAACTAATTTCATAGAAGACTTATCTTCAATGCCCCATTTGCTTGTTGCAGGTGCAACTGGCACAGGAAAAAGTGTTTTTCTTAATGCGTTAATTGTGAGTATTCTTTATAAATATTCCCCCGAGGATGTACGCTTGATTCTTATCGATCCTAAAAGGGTTGAACTAGCCGTATATAAAAATCTTCCAAACCTACTAATTGCTGAAACAATAAAGGAAAATGCACAAGCTGTAAGCACTTTAAAATGGCTTACCGAAGAAATGGATCGTAGATATAAATTTTTTGAAGAAGTTGGATGCGCAAACATCGACCAGTATAATAATGGTTTTAGAGATTCCCAAAAAGAACCAAAGATGTACAGAATCGTATTAGTAATAGATGAGATGGCTGATTTAATGATGAAGGGTAAGGGTCAGGTAGAAACATACGTGGTCAGGATTGCACAACTTGCCAGGGCCTGTGGGATACATATGATTATTGCTACCCAGAGACCTACAGTTCAAGTTATTACCGGGCTTATAAAGGCTAATATTTTATCAAGGGTAGCATTTTCAGTAAAATCAGGTATGGACAGCAGAGTAATACTTGATGATCCGGGCGCAGAAGATTTATTGGGAAATGGTGATATGATCTATTCCTCTACAAAAGGAACAACAAGGATGCAGGGTGCTTTAGTCGAGTTAGCAGAAATAAAAAAAGTATGTGATAGTATTAGAGCAAATAATGAGTCTGTATTCAATGACGATTTATTAAATGCCATTACAGTAAAACCTGAAATTGAAGAGACTGAAATTGATTCTTCTGAAGGAAAGGATGAGAAGGCGGATGATTTTGAAGAAATGCTTAAGCAAGTCATGTTACATTTTATCAAAAAGGGAAAGGCCTCTATCTCAAGTGCGCAAGCAACTTTTGGGCTTGGTTTTTTAAGAGCTAAGAAATTTGTCGATGCTCTGGAAGCGAGAGGATATCTCGGGCCTGAAACCACCGGCTCTCAAGGGAGAACAATATTATTAACTGAAGAAGAATTTCTTTCTAGATTTGATCAAAACTAAGGGATATTTTTTATCTTGGTTGGGGAACATAGTTAAAATGAAAAAAATTGGGATGATATCGCTTGGATGCGACAAAAATAGAGTAGACTCTGAAAAGGTTTTGTATAAGCTTAGATTGGCAGGCTACGATTTTACAAGTAATATAGCAGATGCGGACATAATCATTATTAATACTTGTGCTTTTATAGAATCAGCAAAAAAAGAGAGCATAGATGTTATCCTGGATGTAGCAGAGATAAAAAAAAGAAAACAAATTAAGATAATAGTAATAGGATGCCTTGCAGAAAGATATGCTTCTTTGATTCGGGACCAACTTCCCGAAGTTGATGTGTTTGGTGGGTTGGGGACGTATGATGATATTGTTTCAATGATAGAGACTGGGAACGGTATTTTTATGTCGGACAATAAGGAACCTATTTTACAAAAACAAAGACTAATAACCACTCCTCAACATTATGCTTACTTAAAAATAGCTGACGGATGCGATAATTTTTGCTCGTATTGTGCCATTCCTTTTATTAGAGGGAGATATAGGTCATATGGGGAAGAATCTCTCATAGATGAAGCTAAAATGCTCGTTGAAAATGGAGTAAACGAACTGATTATTGTAGCTCAAGATACGGTAAGATACGGTTTAGACCTTTATGGAGAGCCAAGACTAATTAACCTTCTTGAAGCCATTAGCAAATTGGATATATACAAAATTAGATTAATGTATGCATATCCCGAATTAGTTACCAATGATTTGATAGAGTACATTGCTAATGAACCGAAGATGGCTAAATATATCGATATTCCTTTTCAACATGTAAATGATAATTTATTAAAAAAAATGAATCGTCGTACTAACTCCTCTCAAATAATAGGAACTATTGATAGGATAAAAGGCAAGCATCCGGAGATTGCCTTGAGAAGTAGCTTTATAGTAGGATTTCCGGGTGAAGATGAGCAGATGTATTTAGATTTGAAGAATTTTATTGCAAATGGCTTTGTAGATTACGCTGGCTTCTTTGGATATAGTAGAGAAGAGGGGACGGTTGCGTATAAGATGAAGGATCAAATTCCCAAAAAAATAATTAACTCTAGGTTAAAGGAGCTTTCCATGCTTCAAAGTAATACTATTTGTAATAATCACCAAAAATATTTAGGCAAGACGTTGAAGGTTACTTACGAGGGGATTGATTTTAAAAAAAATATTTTTTGGGGTAGGAATGAGTATAACGCTCCAGATATTGATACCAAAGTTTTTTTTACTTCGAATAAACTTGCAGAAATTGGACATATCTATGATGTAAAAATTCATGAAACTGGTTTTCATCTAATTGGTACAATTGAAGATTAATACAATCATTTGGTGTTTCTGAAAGATCATTAGTATTTCAAAAGGAGACATAAAAGATGAATATTTTTATAAGAGTGTGTTGTCCATTATTGGAAATAAGAAAAAGACTTTCAATATTCTCAAATTCGTTTAATTTTCGCGTTGAAGGAAATGGATTTGACAATTGTATTATTTTGAATTCAGATTTGCACGAATCGATGGTTGAAAGTATTTTCGAAATCTTTGAAGATGTTTTCTATGGGGAAGAGGATATGAATTTAGCCCAATCACTTGTTCATGAATTGCGAGAAAAAGGATTATCTTTTGCATGTGCGGAAAGCCTTACGGGTGGAATGATTTCAAGCGCAATCGTTGATGTTCCTGGATGTAGTGAGGTTTTTCATGAAGGTTTAATTACCTACTCAAATATATCAAAAATGGACCGACTTGGAGTCGGAGAAGACACAATAATCGATTATGGGGCTGTAAGTAGAGAGGTAGCAATTGAGATGGCAAATGGATTGATTAAAGACAATGTTTCTATTGCGGTTGCCACTACTGGGATTGCAGGGCCTACTGGAGGAAGTGAAAATAAACCAGTAGGGTTAACATATATTTCAGTTGTATCTGAGAAGAATACTGAATGCTATGAATACTGTTTTTACGGAAATAGAAATGAAATTAGGAAAGCGGCTACTGATATGGCTATTTTTAAGACGTTAATATACATAAAAAATAATTTTTGATTCCTGGCAAGATCTCAATAATTCTAAAGACTTTTTTAAAAAAAATAATATAATGGCGAGATATTACAGATAAATGGAACGAAAATTTGAGCAAGGGAACACTTTTGGACATATTAAAAAGTGATGAGGTGTTTTTGACATTAATTAGTTAAAAAATGATATACTAGTAACACAAGCGTTATTAAAGGAGATATTTATGGATGAGAAAAAACAACAATCGCTTTCTATCGCGTTAGCACAAATTGAAAAAAATTTTGGCAAGGGTTCGATTATGAACATGGGAAGCCATGAAAAAGTAAAAGTAGATGTTATTCCATCAGGTTGTATAGCTATTGACAAAGCTCTTGGAATAGGTGGCATGCCCAGAGGTAGAATAGTGGAGATTTATGGACCAGAAAGCTCTGGAAAAACTACATTAGCACTACATGTTATTGCGGAAGCCCAAAAATTAGGTGGTGTTGTTGCATTCATAGATGCAGAACACGCTCTTGACCCAGGATATGCGGCTGCCCTAGGAGTTGACTTAAATAATTTATATGTTTCACAACCAGATAATGGAGAACAGGCGCTTGAAATTGCTGATGAACTGATAAAGAGTGGGAGTATAGACGTAATAGTTGTTGATAGTGTCGCAGCTTTAACGCCAAAGGCAGAAATTGATGGAGAAATGGGAGATAGCCACATGGGGTTGCAAGCAAGATTGATGTCTCAAGCCCTAAGAAAACTTACCGGTAGTATTAGCAAAACAAATACCTGTTTGATTTTTATCAATCAATTAAGAGAGAAGTTGGGTATTATGTTTGGGAATCCGGAGACAACCACGGGTGGAAAAGCTTTAAAGTTCTATGCAAGTATTAGAATCGACGTAAGAAAAAAAGATAACTTGAAAGACGGAGGCGATAGTATAGGAAGTAGAACCAAAGTAAAAATTGTAAAAAATAAACTAGCAGCACCTTTCAAAGAAGCGGAATTTGATATTATTTATGGGTCAGGAATTTCTAATTTGGGGTGTATTTTGGATATGTCTGTAGATTTAGGATTGATAATCAAAAGCGGATCTTGGTTTCAATATGAAGGTGAAAAAATTGGGCAAGGAAGAGAAAAAGCTATGCAATATCTAAAAGATAATCCGGAAGTCTTCAAAGAATTGGAAAAGAAAATTCGTGCAAGCTTTTAAAAGGGAGAATATTATTTGACTCCCTTTGAATAAATAGATTTTAATACACTCGGCAATACATTGACTTGAGAGTATTTCTGTCATATAATAACTAAATGAAATTACGCGGCTCAAGAAGGGCCAAGATTATATAATAATTTCAAAAAATTTTTACAGGAGGTAACAATGTTAGGCAGTCTATTTTTGTCTGCCGCCGGCACATTCCCAGGGTGGGGATATGTATTGATAACATTGTTTCCGGCAGTTGGGATAGGTCTTTTATTAGGATTTCTTTTTTACAAACAAACATTAAGAAAAAGGAAAGAGGATGCCCAAAGTGAATTCAACAGGATAACTGAAGAGGCTAGGCTGGAAGCAAAAAATATCAGACAGGATGCGATGCTGGAGGCAAAAGAAATCCAGATCAGATCACGTAATGAATTCGAAAACGAGTCTAGAAACAAACGTCAAGAGTTTCAAAAACAAGAGCTGAGATTAAGTCAAAAGGAAGATTCACTTCAACGAAAAGAAGATCAAGTTGATAAAAAACTTGAAGATCTTGAAAAGTCGCAAAAAGCAATTGAAGCTAAAAATAGCGAATTATCAAAAATCGAAGCGGAAATAACTAAGAAAAACAATCAGGCAATCCAAGAATTGGAGAGAATTAGTGGTCTGACTCAAGAAGAGGCTAAAAAATCCATTATTGACGAGATGGAACATGAGGCTAAGAAGCAGGCAATATCAATTATAAAAGATATTGAACAAAAAGCTACTGAAGAAGGTGAAAGAAAAGCTAAACACATAATAGCTTTGGCAATCCAAAGATGTGGCGTCGATGTATCATCTGAATCGACCGCTTCAGTTGTAGAACTTCCTAACGATGAGATGAAAGGCAGAATAATAGGAAGAACTGGAAGAAATATTAAGGCGCTTGAAAGTGCAACAGGAGTAGATTTTATTATTGATGATACTCCAGATGTTGTCACTCTATCGAGTTTTGATCCTGTGAGACGAGAAATTGGTCGTCAAACTCTAAACAAACTTATGGCTGATGGTAGAATCCATCCAGGAAGAATTGAAGAAATAGCGGATAAAGTCCGTAAAGAAATGGATTCGACCATTAAAGAATTAGGAGAAAACGCTGTTTTCGAGGTTAATGTATTTGGAATTCATCCGGAATTAGTAAAATTATTAGGAAGATTACAGTACCGGACCAGTTATGGCCAAAATGTTCTCAAGCACTCTTTAGAAGTTGCGTATATTGCGGGAATGTTAGCGGCAGAAATTGGCGCAGATGAAAAAATTGCAAAGAGAGCTGGACTCCTTCATGATATTGGAAAAGCAGTTGACCATGAATATGAGGGCACTCATATTCAAATTGGTGTAGAACTCACAAAAAAATACAAAGAAAGCGAGAAGGTGATACATGCAATTGAAGCCCATCATGGTGATGTTGAAGCCACGACCCTTGAGGCTATTCTTGTCCAAACAGCAGACGCAATTAGTGGATCAAGGCCAGGTGCAAGAAGAGAAAGCGTTGAACTGTACGTGAAACGTTTGGAAAAACTGGAGAGCATTGCGAACTCTTTTGTTGGCGTTGATCAGTCTTACGCAATTCAGGCCGGTAGAGAGATTCGGGTAATTGTTAAACCTGAATCGGTGGATGATTTACAAACCGAGGTCTTGGCGAGAGATATAGCGAAGAAGCTTGAAAACGAATTGGAATATCCTGGACAGATTAAAGTAAATGTCATTCGTGAATTAAGAAAAATTGAATACGCAAAATAATAAAAAATATGCGGCACCAGTAGGTGCCGCTTTTTGTTTACAAAATCACATTTTCGTCACCACATCCGAAAAGTCTTCTTTTTTTGTATCATTTGTTCTTTTCATTGTCAGTGGTGCTATTTCGTTATTTATTCATATTTCTTTCCCTCCAATTTACAATATACCTTTTCGATTATTGGATATTTTATTCGGTTTACTAATTATCATTTTTACGATATTTTTTCATGAATTCTTACATTATCTTACCTATAGAATTTTTAAAGTTCCCTCTACGCAAATTAGGTTTGGTTTCAACAAAAAGACATTAAGCTTGTTTTGTTATTGTAAGGAGGCTCTTCGAATAGGTATTTACAGACTTTCCCTCATGATCCCATTTTTATTTTCCGGTGTTTTTCCGCTTTTAATTTCTATAATTTTTCTAAACTTTGTTTATTCAATAGTCTTTTCTCTTTTGATATCTATATGCTCTTCGGATATCGTAATCTTTATTAAGTCTCTCTCTTTCTATGAAAATGCTTATGTAATAGATGCCCCCGTTTCCCCCGGTTTTTATGTTGAATCTAGGTTCAAAAAACAAAAAAAATAAGGGGTTTTAAAAAAATCCATTTAGGTTACTAAAAAAGTTTTGTGCATTAATATTCTTAAGTTATACGTAAATTCCCAAAGTAAGTTCCACAGTGATACCCGTAGTGGAAGTTAGTATGAGAAAAGTGGAAGTTAGTGTGG
>MWEH01000193.1 GCA_002070965.1 Firmicutes bacterium ADurb.Bin080
CCTAGGTTAGGGCTTTATAATTGAAAATTTAGAAAAATCGCTCTAAACAAACTGGTGTTAACTTCTAAAGACGGGAGTTTTATGAGACAATACCGAGAATATATTATACTAATTCAGTTTAATTAACCTAATATGAACATTACCATTCCCTCTTTTCCAAATTAGCATGTAATTGTAAGAACCGCTTCAAGATGATATAATAATTTTTATGGCACAACATATTTCTTTGTATAGAAAATACCGCCCCGATTCTTGGGAAAAAGTTATTGGGCAAAAGCACATAGTTACCACTTTGATTAATCAAATCAAGTCGGATAGACTTACTCATGCATACCTATTTACTGGCACTCGTGGGACAGGCAAGACGAGCTCTGCAAAAATTTTTGCAAAAGCTCTCAACTGTTTAAATCCACAAAACGGATCCCCCTGCAATAAATGTGAAGTCTGTCTTGCTCTCTCTGCAGAAAATAACCTTGATGTAGTGGAAATGGATGCAGCTAGCAACAATAGCGTTGATGACATCAGAGAATTAAGAGAAAAAATTCAATATCCACCAACTATAGCAAAATACAAAGTTTATATAATAGATGAAGTGCATATGTTAAGTGGGTCGGCTTTTAATGCTTTATTAAAAACGCTCGAAGAACCCCCTTCTCATGCTATTTTTATTTTAGCGACAACCGAGGTCAATAAACTACCACAAACCATTCTATCAAGATGTATGAGGTTTGATTTCAGATTAGTCTCTGTGGCTGAACTCTCCACTCATCTGGCTTCTATTTTTGATCTTGAAAATTATAAATATGATAAAAAAGCAATAGAGCAAATTGCCATACATGGCCAAGGAAGCGTCCGAGATACTCTTTCTCTTGCAGACATGTGCATGTCTTACTCTCCTGACAAATTGAAATATGAGGATGTGCTCGAAATACTTGGGTCTTCCGACAACTCTGTTCTTTTCTCGGTTGCTGAATCTCTCCTTTCTGGAAATATTGGGAAAATGCTAGAAATTACATCCACAGTCTACGCGAGAGGAAAAGGAATAGAAATTTTTAACCGCGAACTTTCTTCCTATTTTAGAGAATTGATTGCGATTAAAAATATTGAGGGATATATATCTTCTCTATCATCAACCGAGCAACAGCAAGGATATAAACTCGTAAGAGACGTGGATAATTACCGACTCGCCAGGATATTAGAGATCCTTGCACTCGCAGAAAATTCGGTACGGTATAGCTCACAACAAAAAATTGTATTTGACGCAAATCTAGTCAAAGCGGCCGAGATTTATACCGATAAATCAAATGAAGGATATCTTTCTCGGATTACTACTTTAGAAAAACAAATAGCTTCGGGCTTGTTTTCAATTCCGAAACAGGAATCAACTGAAACCTCAAATACGAATAAAACGCCCATATCCTCTATTAAGACAGAAGAATCTAAAGAAATACATTCGGAGGTCTTTCTTAAGACAATAGCTAAGGGTCCCGTAGATGTTTCTCTTCCTCCGCAATTTGAGGAAGAAAAACTGGCTGAAAAAACTGATTCCAATGAAGCAGATACATGTTCGACCAATAATAATGCAAAAAGAATATTTGGAAAATTAATTGAAAATATGCTTTTCACCTACGGAAGTTCCAATTTTACTTACAAGGCTCTTTCTGAAATTTCTGACTATGAAATAAAGGACAATGTTTTAGAAATTCGAACAGAGAAAGCTGCTTTTTTTGATATTCTTGATAAAAAAGATTCTAAGGAAAAAATTACAAATGCTTTAAACTCTTTAGAATTAGGAAAGTTTTCTGTGACTATCAAAAAAACTGGTGAAGAAAAAAAAACAAGAACTATTGAGCAAATCAATTATCTAAAAGATATTTTTGGGGACAAAATTGATTTATGATTAGTAAGTTGTTTTCTAACACTAATAATGAATTGAATCCCATTGATTTGGTTATTCTTGCACTATACAACAATTTGGAAAACATTTTCCAAACACAATAATATTTACATTTTTAGGAGGTATCACATGGCAAGACAAGGTGGATATGGTGGAGGTGGAGGCGGAACTCCAAATATGCAACAACTAATGAAGCAAGCTCAGAAAATGCAGCAAGATATATTGAAAGCTCAGGAGGAATTAGCCGAAACTGAGGTAGTTGCAACTTCAGGAGGAGGCATGGTGGAAATTGTTATGACTTGTGATAGAAAATTATCCTCAATAACTATATCTCCCGAGGCAGTAGATCCCGAGGATGTGGAGATTTTGCAAGATTTAATAGTTGCTGCTTTTAATGAAGCAAGCGCACTTGTAGAGCAAGAACACGAACGAATTATGGGGCCAATCAGTGGTGGAGCTGGGGGTTTGTTTTAATGGTATTACCTGAGGCGTTATCAAGACTAATCGCGGAGTTCAGAAAGCTTCCCGCTGTCGGTCTCAAAACCGCAACGAGATACGCATACAATGTAATAGATATGTCTGATTCAGAATTGGACTCGTTTATTGCGGCACTAAAGGAAGCAAAAGAAAAAATACATTTTTGTCAAAAATGTGGAAATTACTCGGAGACAGAAGTATGTGAAAGATGCCAAACAGCCGAACAGTCAATCATATGCGTTGTAAAAGAACCTAAAGATATCGTTGCATTTGAAAAAACTGACGCATATAACGGACTTTACCATGTTCTTCATGGCACTTTAGATTTTTCAAAAGGAATAGGCGCAGATGATATTAGAGTAAAAGAACTAATATCTCGGCTTAGTGGCGTAGAAGAGGTAATAATCGCGACAAATTCGGACATCAGTGGGGAAATGACGGCAGTTTATCTTTCAAACTTGATAAAGCCTTTGGGAATAAAAGTTACGAGACTAGCACATGGCTTGCCTATGGGAAGCGAAATCGAATATGCTGACGAAATAACTCTTTCTAAAGCGCTATCAGACCGAAAGGAAATGTAAAGCGAAAAAGAATATGCTGAATGAAATAACTCTTCCTAAAGCGCTATTAGACCGAAAGGAAATGTAATAGATATCAATATATCATTAATCCCTGTATGTTGATTATTAGGAAATAATAATCATCTAAAAGAACTAATTGAGGAACATTTTAAAAAAATAGCTGGAATCAACTGGGTGCACTTTTTTCCCTGCTTGTCTGATCTTTTCATATTCTTCTCTAGGATACTTATCCAAAAAATACACTAATCTTTGGTCATTTTCACAATGAGCAGTCTTGTCTGATAAATACTGGAAAATCTTACTTTCTAATAAGTTATTTGGCTTAGAAATTGCCACTAGTTTGCCGAGTTGAAATCCGGGTTCAAGAACTGCTGAATAGGGACAAGAAAGAATGATATCTGCTACATCATATAAAAAAGCCAAATATGATAAGTCAGAAAACACTTTTAATCCATTTTGATTACACTTAAGTACTGTCTCAGCGTTATCATAAACAAAAACCAAAATATTATATTTTTTTTGATATTTTTCCAATACCTCTATTTGCCATCTGAATTCATCTTTATCATTTGGAGGAACGACAAGTAGTATAGTAGCTAGACGACTTTCCAGAGTAATCGAATCAGTTATTCTCTTATCAAGCTTGTTGTGATTTGCCTCCTGCATTAAAGGTATATCCCCTATAAAAATTTTGTTCTCGGGAACATAACAATTAACCATATCTGTCTTTACGCCAATATTTTCAACGAGATAGGCATCGATATTCTCGTAAATCAGGTTTTTGTTTAATACATAATCATCAACAACTGATACTATCTTAAAGCTTGACTTAAGCTTATTCCTTACGGCACATACCTCATATATCGCGCCTGTCCCTAATGTAATAACTAAATCTGGAGTATATCTTAAAATAATGTTTTCAGTATTTTTGTATGAGGAGGAAGATTTCATAGACAAATCGGTTTTGGGGATGGTATCTATATCTCGATAAGCTCTTCTTTTCTTTATTTGTGCCTCTATTTTTTCCACATTAATGTTTATTGATAAAAGATTTGAGACAAAATCTACTAAAGCTCTATTCCTAAGCTCCATAATGTCAATAATTATGACTATGACAGTTGGATCCAAAGCAATTATTCGCTGTTTAATTCCTGTAGCAGTTATGGATCGCTCTTTTTCAGAAAAAATAATTATAGTTTTCTTATCTTTCATTCGAGACCCCTAAATAATTTTACTCAAACATTATTATGGGAATAATTATAGGACAACGTTTTTGCTTAGAATAAAATATCTTACTAATTATCTTTCTAGTAAGCTGTGATAATTCTTCGGTAACCATATTGCGATATTCTCCCCCCGAAAACCTGGCTTGGAGCGTAGCTTGGATCTCATCTTCTATTGTGGAAAGAATATTAAGTCCTTTGCTGGTTAAATCTATTTCCACTTTAGGCTTCCCTGTTTTCGAAAGAGTTATAGCCGAAATTACGATTCCCTCTTCAGCCATCTTCTTTCTTTCAATAATGTTCTCTTCATCGCTCTCAATGTCGCCAACGAGCATCACCGCCCCAGCTTCAATACTTGGCAATCTCCTTATACCCCCCTTACTTACCTCCACTGCACTACCAAGCTCTGGCAAGAAAATATTTGGTCGGGGTATACCCATTGATTCAGCGAGTTCGGCATGTTTTTTAAGATGTCTAAATTCTCCATGGACTGGAATAAAGTAAGCTGGCTTAACTAATGCTATCATTAGTTTTAATTCCTCAACACAAGCATGACCAGAGGCATGGACTTCGCTTAATGACTCGTAAATTAAGGAGGCTCCCTTTTTTGAAAGGTTATTCATAACGCTATGAATAGATCTCTCATTCCCTGGAATAGGACTAGCGGACAAAATAACGGTATCATTTTCTCCTATCGATACATTTTTAAACCCATCTAAAGACATTCTCGTCAGGGCACTTGATGGTTCCCCTTGCGTGCCAGTTGCAATAATACATATCCTGTCATCTGGAATTTTTTTTGTGTTGTTGATATCTACTATCATTTCGGGGTCTATTTTTATTTCTCCAAGTTTCTGGGCAATAGCAACAGTATTGAGCACACTTCTACCACTTAATACAATTCTACGCCCCTGTTTTATGGCACAATCTATTATTTGTTTGATTCTGTGAATATTAGAAGCAAAAGTGGCCACAATTATTCTCTTGTTTTTACTATCATTAAAAACAGACTCAAGACTTTTTCCAACTCTACTCTCACTCATACTGTACCCAGGTCTCTCGACATTTGTACTGTCTTGCATCATTAACAGAACTCCCTTACTTCCAATCGCGGCAATCCTTGACAAGTCGGCTACTTTTCCGTCAACAGGGGTATGGTCAATTTTAAAGTCTCCTGTAAAAAAAATTACCCCTGAAGGAGAGGTAATTGCCAAAGAATAAGCCCCTGCAATGGAGTGGGTCGTTCTAATAAACTCCACTGAAAAATCCCCCGCCTGTATAATTGAGCCGTTATCAATTTGAATAAATTTATATTTTTTATTTCCACCAGCTCTATTAATCTTCGCATCGGAAAAAGCTAGTGCGATAGACGAGCCGTAAACCGGAACATTAATATCTTTTAGAACAAAGGGTAATGCTCCTATATGATCTTCGTGACCGTGTGTAATAAAAATTCCTTTTATTCTTTTTTTTATTTCTTTCAAATAAGAAATATCTGGTATTAAAAAATCTACCCCAGGCATATTTTCACTGTTTGGGAAACCCAAACCAGCATCCAAAATAATTGCGCTTTCGCCATACTCGAGCAAAGTCATATTCTTTCCTATTTCTTCCACTCCCCCGAGAAAAACGATTTTTAATCTGTTAGCCAAATTTATCTCCTCCTGCGAAAACCGCAAATTGTTATTTTTATATTTTTCAAATTATATCTATTTTGTTGTTCAAATTATATCTTTTTTAGAGAAAATTAACAAGCAAATGGGTTCCTTAGCGAGTTTTGAAGCTTTCCTTTTTGTCTGCATTACGAATAATTCTGACACACATTATTCCCCCTAACCATAAATCCAAGAATCTCTTCATACTCAGTTCGACATTTTTTTTGAATAATTATCCATACCAAGTTTATTCTGAAAATATTATTTTTATCTTGAATCACAAAATGTTGTATATGATAGACATTTTTTCTCAAGCGGTTGTATAATAATTTCATAAATTTGGGGAGGTAATTTTATGAAGGTTTTTAATTTTTCTGCAGGGCCAAGCGTTCTGCCCGAAGAGGTCAAACTAGAAGTTCAGAAAGACTTTTTAGACTTTAATGGAAGCGGAATGTCCGTCACCGAATTAAGTCACAGAGGAAAGGTTTATGAAGATATTCAAGTCGAGGCTGAAAGTCTTCTTAGAGAACTTATGGGAATAAGCAGCGACTATGAAGTACTTTTTTTGCAAGGTGGCGGAAGCACTCAATTCGCTATGGTCCCCTTAAACCTGAGCATCAACAAGCGAGCTGACTATGTTCTAACAGGTAATTGGGCAAACAAAGCTTTCGAAGAAGCATCGAGATACATTGACGCCTATTCTGCTGCAAGCAGCAAAGATGCAAAGTTCACTTACATACCAGATGTCGATAAAATCTCCTTCCGTGATAATCTTGATTATGTCCACATCACTCAAAACAATACAATATTCGGGACAAGATACACAAAATTACCTTCAGTAACTTGCCCGATCGTAGCCGATGCCTCGTCTAATATTTTAAGCGAAGTTATTGATGTAAACAAATATGGTTTAATATACGCTGGAGCCCAAAAAAATATCGCTCCTGCAGGTGTAACAATCGTGATAATAAGAAAGGATCTTCTTGAAAGAATCCCTATGTCTTTTTGTCCTACTATGCTAATGTACAAAACACATGCTAAAGAGCACAGTTTATATAATACCCCTCCTTGCTTTACCATCTATATGGCAATGTTAACTTTCCGTTGGTTAAAGAAACTGGGCGGTGTTTCTGAAATGCAAAAAATCAACGAAGAAAAAGCAAAGAAAATATATGAATATTTAGATGCTAGCTCATTTTTTTCAAATCCAGTCGCAAAAAAAGATCGTTCACTCATGAATATTCCATTTGTAACAGGGAACGAAGAATTAGATGCAAAGTTCGTAAAAGAAGCCTCAAAAAATGGGTTAGTTTCCCTTAAAGGACATAGAATACTTGGCGGGATGAGAGCGAGTATATATAACGCCATGCCAATGGAGGGTGTAGATACACTGATCAATTTTATGAAAAAATTTGAGATGGAGAATAAATAAATGATTAACATTCTTACATTAAATCCTATTAGTGAAAAAATATTCCCAGTTCTCGGGGAAGGCTACTCTGTTTCTGCAAATACTAGCTCACCTGATGCTATACTAGTTCGGTCTTTCAATATGCATGGGTACAATACATCAGATAACCTAATAGCGGTCGCAAGAGCTGGAGCGGGAGTAAATAATATTCCAATTGAGGAATATTCTGACAAGGGGATTGTTGTTTTCAACACACCTGGAGCGAATGCAAATGGGGTAAAAGAACTAGTGATTTGCGGAATGTTAATGGCTTCAAGAAATGTTCCTGAAGCATTGTTTTGGACCAAATCGCTTTCGGGCAAAGGTGATCAGGTTCCTGAACTAGTAGAAAAAGGGAAAAAACCATTTGTAGGAACGGAACTCTATGGAAAAACCCTTGGAATAGTTGGACTGGGTGCAATTGGCGCAAAAGTTGCAAACAGTTGCTCAGATCTAGGAATGAATATTATTGGATATGATCCTTTTTTGACAGATGAGGCAAAAAACATGCTGACTTGTAATGTAAATTTTGTAACAGACCTAAACGCGCTTTACAGAAATTCTGACATAATTACCTTTCACGTTCCTCTTCTTGATTCAACCAGAGGAATGATATCCAAAGAAAGTATTTCTTTTATGAAAGACGGAGTAATATTAATTAATATGGCCAGAGGGGAGCTTGCACGTATTCAGGATCTTTCAGATGCTATTGAAACTGGAAAAGTAAGAAAATACGTTGTCGATTTCCCGACTGACAGTTCAGTTGATAAAAATGGAATTATAGCAATTCCCCATCTTGGAGCCTCTACTGAAGAGTCAGAAGATAACTGTGCCGTCATGGCCGCACAGCAACTAAAAGACTATCTTGAGAATGGAAACATTAAAAATAGTGTTAATTTCCCCAATCTCAATATACAAAGGTCTTCAGAGACAAGAATCTGCATCGCATATAACTCAAGTAGCAATGCACTTGCGCGAATAAAAGCAGTAGCCCAAGATAAACCACTATTTTTCTCTGAAAAAAAATCAATCGGTTATGCAATAATAGATTTAGATACCTGCGCGGACATTGATTTAGACGAACTAACGGATACTGAAGATATACTTTTGATTAGAATAATATAATAAGAAGTAATTCACCTCTATTCACAGATTAACCCCACAATATAAGGTGGGGTTAATTTTTCATAAAAATTGTTTAATATTAGGCACTGATTATTACAAAATATTCCTTTGCATATCTTTTTAAAAAACTATCTCCTCTTTTCTTTCCTTCTTTCAAGATTCCTCTTTCTAATTTTGGATAAAAGCTTGTTTGAGGATAATTTGTCCTTGTATTGAATAAGAAGAAAAGGAATAAAAAAAGCTAGGAGTAATAATCCTATGATTCCTCCAATGGTTCCCCAAAAAAGTTCAAGAGAATAATATCGTCCATTAATAGTATAACCATTTCTTGTCCCTTCTATACTATCTAAATCTACTACTAGAAAAAAGTCTCCGTCAGAATAAACTCTTCCACTTCTCCTTTCTCCAGATTCAGCCAAGGGCACTTCCTCAAAAATCCCTTCTTCAAGGTCAAACAACTTAACAATTGTACAGCCTTCAGGGATAAGAAAGTCTATATTCATGCTTCCCGATAGAGATACCTCCTCTCCCGTTTTTTCAGACAACTCCAATTTAAAGCAATAAAGATCTATGTTCTCAAATCCCGATAGTGTTTTTAGAAGTTCTTTATAGTCATTTTTTTCTTGAACAGATAGTACTGGGTTTGATACTTCTAAAACAATCTCACTTCCCAACAATGCATTTAAATTTTCTGTTGATACCGCATACAATATGTTGCTATCCATACCTATTAGGGGTTCAACTATTCTAGAAGAAAAAGAAATATCCCCTTCTGAGAGATCATCAATTAAATTTTTAAGAGAATTAACTTCAGAGCTATCTATAAGTGGAGATTTAAAGGCCATTTCTAAATTACTGAACGCAGAAACGATCTCTGCCCACCGAGCATTTGTGAATTGGGAACCATCTCCTAAACTATAAAATTTCTGAGTGTATTCTCTTATATCTTCGATATAATCATAAACCGAATAATAATAACCAGAATATGTCCTTTTATTTCCAACTGTATCAAAAATCTCGATATTAAAAGTATCTCCAATCATCGTAATATCTGACATATCTAGTTCAAAATAATCTTCAACCCTTTGAAATTGATAGTTAAATATAGCTACATTTACACTGCTAACTCCACTTTTTAGGTCAGACGCACTTACTTGCAGCATGATATTTTTATCCTCAGACATTAAGTTTACATCAAGATATATCTCAGGTTCTGTTGGGGGAGTGATATCTACGTTTGACACTGTACGAGAAATAAATCCGGACTCATAAAAAGCCCTCACTTCAGTATCTCCCTCCGAGGAAATAATAAAGGGTTCTGTGTATTCTTTAATTTCACTTTCAACCCCATTCTTTATTGTTTGATATAATGGTTCAGCAATAGATTCTGGATAAGAAATGGATACAGAAACCGATTTGGCCCAGTCTTCTTCACTTAAGGTAATTGTTGGGACTTCTAGCGCATATGATTCAAACCAAAATGAGTTGCGAAAAAGAACCATAATCAACAAAAATCCAATTATGGCAAAAACATAAACAAATGACTTGAATATATTTACTCTTGCTTCTCTCATATTATCAACCGAGGAAATTTTAATATTTCTTTCCATGTAAAATCATATTAAAAAATTATAACACAGAGAACAAAATCTCTAAAGACTATTTTAAGAATAATGTGTGATATTAATAAGGTTTACTATGGATAAAAATTTGATATTTCCAAATTTTCTATTGGTCATCGTTAGTAATGAAACAAACTTTGTAATAGTAGAATCTTAAAAAAACAAACCAATAAACGAATATTTTATTCTTTTCTATTATGCCTGTTTTTCTTAAAAATAATAGGCATTAGGCGCTTGTGCCGAAAACGGTACTTTTTATGAATATTATCTAAAATAAGGGTATACTATGCGTGTTATTAGGATTATATCCCATCCCATTCTCAGGGGTTTGTATTGACTAAAACTAGATAGTATGATACATTTATTACTGTCGGTTAGCCGACTTATTTGTTTTTTATATTTTTACGGAGTCAACTAAATGAGTTTTATTTCAGAAGCCAGAAAAGAAATGATAGAATTAATTTCCTCTGAAAAATGCTGCGTTAAAGCTTTTCTGTTTGGAGTATATAAAGGTTCCGGATATATTGCTTTAAGGAAAAATCAATGGTGGTTAGGATTTAGATTTACCGACGAAGAGCTTTTAAACAAGTGTTTCGATCTTATTCACAGTATAACCGATATTGAGCCTACAATAACTGGTGAAACGGGTTTCGGTGGAAGAAATACCTTTCAATCCTTCATTCTTGAATTAGACTGTTTACAGTCAAAGATTATTGCTGAACTTCTTTCTATCGATTTTCAGGGTGTGTCCGATATTGATAAACAAATTGAAATAGACAATTTTCAATCTGAATGTTGTCGTAAAGCCCTTCTTAAAGGATTATTTCTTTCCGCAGGAACAATGTCCCTTCCAACAGATAGTAAAGATATCTCTCCCGACAAAAAATCTGGAGGTTACTATCTTGAGATAAAGGTTTACTCTGAACAATTGGCTATGGATATTGCCTGCTTGCTTAAAAGCTTTGGTATTCCCGCAAAAATTCGAAATAGAAGAATGTCTTTCTCAGTTTATTTGAAGGATTCAGAATTGATTTCAGACTTCTTGGCCGCTACTGGAGCTTATAATTCATTATTTAAACTGCAAGAGTTAATCGTCTTGCGCTCAATGAAAAACGATACAAACCGTGGACTTAACTGCAACCTTGCTAATATTAATAGATCAATAGGAGCAGCAGCAACCCAATCGAAAGCTATTAAATTAATAATTGAGAAAAAGGGACTTGATAGTCTTGATCAGGAATTAAGACAAACCGCTTTAGCAAGACTTGATTACCCTGAATTTACCTTAGCCGAACTTGCATCTCACCTTGGTAATGTTTCAAAAAGCTGCATTAATCATCGTTTGAGAAAGCTTATTGCATTATCTGAATCATTAATAACTGAAAAATAACTTCAGAAGAAATCCAATCGTCTCTTAACAGATGATTGTGTCTTTTTTCTAATAATCCATAAGGAGAAGAAATGCCTCAAAACACTTTTGTACACCTTCATGTTCATACTGAATATAGTTTGCTCGACGGAGCTGCTAATGTTAATAATCTAGTGGATAAAGCAAAAGAACTTGGAATGCCTGCAATAGCTATAACAGACCACGGAAATATGTTCGCAGCAGTAAAATTCTACAATAGATGCAAAGAAAATGGGATTCGCCCTATAATAGGTTGTGAGTGTTATCTAGTGGAAGATCACACCCAAAAAAATTACTCAAAACTTACCAAAGAAAAAGCTGATCACTTAATTCTTTTAGTTAAAAACGATATCGGGTTTAAAAATTTAAGCAAATTGAATTCAATCGGTTATTTGGAAGGTTTATACGGAGGAAAGCCCCGTATCGATATGAATGTTTTGAAAGGGCATTCTGAAGGATTAATATGTTTATCTGCCTGTATCTTTGGAACTATTCCAAGGCTTTTGTTAAGCGATGATTATAATGGTGCATTGAGTTTTGCAAAAGAACTGAAGAATATTTTTGGAGATGATTTTTACATTGAGATTCAAGATCATGCCCTACTTGATGAAAAACGCGTCAACCCTCTTCTCGTAAAAATCGCTAACGAATTAGGAACAAAGTGTGTCGCAACAAATGACATCCATTATATTAATAGGGATGATGCAGAGATGCATGATGCATTACTGTGCATCCAAACTGGCACATACGTTGATGCAACCGATAGGATGAAGTTCCCAAATAATGAATTTTATCTAAAAACCTACCAAGAAATGTCTGAACTCTTCAAATGGATTCCAGAGGCACTGGAAACAACTATTGAGATCGCCAACAAATGTGACTTTAATTTTATCTTCAATAAATATCAACTGCCAAATTACCCCTGTCCAGATGGACTAACCCCTCCCGAATATCTGGCTAAAATAACAAAAGATGGATTAAAGAAAAGATATGGAACCCAACTTTCTAGTGAACATATCGAAAGGGCTGACTCAGAACTGGAAGTCATAATACAAATGGGATTTGCAGAATACTACCTAATTGTGTGGGATTTTATATTTTGGGCAAAGAATAACGATATCCCAATTGGTCCTGGTAGAGGAAGCGGAGTAGGAAGTATTGTCGCATACTCTATTGGAATAACCGATGTTGACCCACTGAAATATCAACTTCTTTTTGAAAGATTCCTAAATAAAGATCGTACCTCTATGCCTGATTTCGATATTGACATATGTTACAGCCGAAGAGAAGAAGTCATAGATTATGTTCGAGAAAAATATGGTGATGGTCAAATTAGTCAAATAATTACTTTTGGAACGATGCAAAAAAAAGCAGCGATTAAAGATGTTGGCAGAGTTTTTCGCCTGCCAGCTCAAGATGTGGCAAAAATTACTAAACAAATACCTTTTTTCGGCCCAGAGGATAAAAAAGTTCACATACAAGATCTCCTTAACCCTTCAGGGAAAAATAAGGTTGATTCTTTAATCGAACTATATAACAGTAATGAAGTATATAGAAAAGTTCTTGAAATCGCGATGAAGGTTGAAGGAGCGCCTAGAAACACATCCGTTCATGCCGCAGGAGTAGTCATTTTCAAGAACCCTGCCATTGAAACCATCCCTTTAGCAAAAAGCTCTGATGGAAAGACAACAACTCAATTTGATATGGTGGAAGTAGAAAAATTAGGTCTTTTAAAAATGGATTTTCTCGCCCTTATGACATTAACTGACATTAAGCTTGCTCACGATTCAGTTAAACGTAATACTGGAACGGACATTGACTTCAATGTGCTAGGATACGATGATCCTAATGTGTACGATATGATCACAAAAGGTTACACTGATGCGGTTTTCCAACTGGAAAATGCAGGGATGCGAAGGTTTCTTATGAACATGAAACCAAGAAATCTTGAAGATATTATTGCAGGTATTTCAATCCATAGGCCCGGGCCAATGGATAATGAAGAAGAATTCTTGAAGAATCGAATGAATCCTGAATTGATTAAATACAAGCATCCAAAACTTGAACCTATTCTATTCGGAACAAGTGGCATAATGATTTATCAGGAACAAGCGATGACCGTAGCGAGAGAGCTAGCAGGATACTCTCTTACTCAAGCTGACATACTTCGATCAATTTTTAGTAAGAAAAAAATGGATAAAATGCAAATCGAAAAACAGATGTTTATTCACGGCTTACGGGATAAGGATAACAAGCTACTTCTAGACAACAATGGAATAATAAAAACACCTGGTTGCGTTGAAAACGGTATATCTGAATCTGTTGCAGATGAGATATTTGAAGATATGAAAAAATTTGCAAACTACGCTTTTAATAAATCACATGCTGCCGCCTATGCAGTCCTTGCATATATAACCGCTTACTATAAAAATTACTATCCAATTGATTTTATGGCCGCAGTAATTAATAACAGAATAGACAAGCCAGATGATATAAAAAAATACCTCCAAGTCTTAAAAAATATGGATATATCTGTTCTACCACCTGATGTAAATCTATCAGAAGCTGAGTTCATTCCTGAAAAAAAATCTATTCGATATGGTTTAGGCTGCATAAAGAATGTATCCATGCAGGCTGCCAAAGATTATATAATCAAAGAGCGACTTGCAGGAGGAAAATTCAAATCTATACATGATTTCATTAAGAGAATAGATACTAAGTTTTGCAATAAAAGTGCTATAGAGAGTTTGATTCTTGCTGGAGCATTTGATTCATTTGGAGAGACAAGAGCGACACTAATTAATAATTATGAAAACATAATATCAAATGTGGAAATGGAAAGGAAATCGGCTGAAACCGGTCAGCAAAATATTTTCAGTCTTCTTGGGGAAAGTTTAGAAACTTCTTTTCAACTTCAAAGGATAAAAGAATATGCGACAAAATATAAACTTTCAAAGGAAAAAGAGATGTTAAAAATGTATATATCTGGACATCCTCTTTCTGGATACGAGCGCTATTTCTCTGATTTTAATTTTAATTCCTCTATGATTCCTTCGAGCACCGAGGATAATAATAATTTTGACTCAGAAGAAGAGGAAACTCTTTCTGCAGCTGAAAACAAACTACATGATGGAATGACTGTATACACTGGAGGAATAATTGCTTCTATTACAAAAAAACGTACTAAAGACGGAAACAATATTGCGATTTTGGATATTGAAGACCTCTATGACAGATTCAGAGTAATAGCAATGCCAAGAACCTTATCTGGTTGTGCAAACATACTTGAGGAAGAAAAAATTGTGCAAATAAAAGGGACTATTTCATACAAAGATGATGAGGTGAAAATTTACGCAAATAAAATTACAGCATGGGATCTTCAAACTGAAACCGAAGATAATACAGAATGCGAACCCGATGAAGACAAGGCAATATATTTTCATATTACAGAAGATGATATAGGAAAGTATGACCGGATTATTGATGTATTAAAAATCTATCCAGGAAAAATTCCCGTTTATATGCAATATCAAAATCAAATTTTTAAGGTTGAAGTTGAAGTAGGAAAAATTGTCGAGGCTGAAGAATCAATAAAGAAGATTATTGGCCCTGGGAAAGTAAAGGTTAAACAAAGAATTAATGAGTACTTCCGAGAGAAACCTATATGATTTTCACTAAATATCCTTATAGCCTTGTGCAGAATATATGATTCAACCATCGTAAAAGCTAATTTAACGCATAATCAATAGATGTATTTATCCTTATTGGGGCTCTTAAAACAAACATTTTAGGAGCCCTAATGTTTATATACAGTAATTATTAATTAAGTAGGATAAGCCCCCTTGGTTACAGGATGGAACAATAAGAGATGCCGCTTTTTTGGCGATTTCCAATCCATTATCGACGCAGACCCCCAGCCCGGCGAATTCTATCATCGGTACATCACTTAAGGAGTCCCCGATACAAACAGTCTCTTCTCTAGATATTCTCAATCTTCCACAAAGATCCCTAACCGCTGTTCCTTTATCTACTCTTTTATCTACTATTTCTATAAGATGTTTTTTAGAAGTATTAACATTGACTAATTTCCCGAACAAAAAATTATAATCTTTTAAGTATTTTTCACTCTCTTTGGGGTCAATTCTTAACATTATTTTTAAAGGGTTTACATGATTTGTTTTTACAAAATGACTTAAGTACATGTTTGTGACATTCATTTTTATCCCAGTAAACCGTTCGTAATCCCTTGCTTGCGGACAATCTTTTTCGACATAAAAATTTCCCGAATCATACAATTGATAGTACTCGCCTGTTTTATCAATGTATTCGCAAATGTATAAAGCAATTTCTTCGGGAATGCTATTTTGAAACAATACTTTTCCTGTTTCAATATCAGCAACTTCAGCTCCTTGATAGCCCATTATCTCCCCTTTCAGATCTAATTCCCTTGCATACTTAATTATGCTTTCAGTCATTCTCCCAGTACAGAAAGTAAAAATACCTCCGCTTTTCACATATTGATGAATCGAATCCTTTACCTGAATAGGGATAATTAAGCTATCATCCACTGTAGTATCATCAAAATCTGCTACTAAAAGTTTATACTTCATTTGAGATTCCTTTTAACAATTAATATTCTATTTTCTCTACTGAAAATCAATCCTGATCCCTAAGTTGCGAGAAATGTAAAAGTATAGCTTTTGCATCTCTTTCGCCAATTCCCTTTACTTCTGTAAGTTCCTTTAAACTTGCAGATATGATTTTTTCGTAAGTTTTAAAATGATTGTACAATGCATTAGCCTTAACATCGCCAATTCCAGCTATTTTCTTAATATCAGACTCCAACATCTTGTTTGAACGTATTCTTCTGTGATAATTAACGGCAAATCTATGAGCCTCGTCTCTTATTCTTTGACAAAGTTTCAGTGCTAAATCATCCTTGCTAAGAATAACTGGATTTTTCTGACCTGGCAAAAATATCTCCTCGTTTTTCTCTGCCAATCCTATTAGTGGGACCCCTTCGTTTTCAAGTATGTCGGATACACATGAGACCTGCCCCTTTCCTCCATCTACAATCACCAAATTTGGTTTTTCTTGGAAACTATCCTCTTCTCCTTTATGATACTCTGCAAACCTTCTTAGAATAGTTTCACGCATTGAAGCATAATCATTGCTTCCTTGAACAGTTTTTATTCTAAACATCCTATATAGTTTCCTTTCCGGCTCTCCATTAACAAAAACAACCATACTTGAGACTATATTAACGCCACTAATATTCGAAATGTCAAAACACTCTATCCTTCTTAAGACCCCCTTTATTCCTAATATTTCTGAAAGTCTTTCTGCGGCTCCGACAGTCATAGCATTCTTATTTTCAATCTGAGTTACATTTTTTTCCAAATATTCCTTAGCATTATTTAAGGACATTTCGAGTAAATCTCTCTTCATGCCCCTTTTTGGATTTAATACAGTAATCTTTTTCCCGGCTTTATTGGAAAGGTATTCTTCTAAATCTTTTGAAAAGGATAGATCATCCTGTAAATAAATCTCGGATGCGATTAAAGGGTTATATTCATAGTGTTGCATTATAAAACTATCAATGATTTCCTGAGGTTCTCCAATTTCATTGATTCCATGATTAATTGAGCCTGAAAGTCTGCCCCCTCTAATTACCATTTGATTAATTGTCCCGTAAACACCATTTGATGCGTAAGAAAAAATATCCGCATTAACGTCAGATGGAATATTTATCGATTGTTTTCTTTCGATTTTTTCTATTAGCTTTAAAAAATCTCTATATCTTATGGCGAGCTCAAATTGTTCTTTTTCTATTGCTTTTTTCAGTTTTTCTTCTATTATTAATCTAACTTTTTTGTTTTCTCCGGACAAAAAATTAATTATGTCGTCAATCATTTCCTTATATTGTTCTTGAGATATTTTCCCTGAACAAGGGGAAGTGCATCGTCCTAAATGGTACTCAAGACATGGTTTTTTGTTATTCTTACTAATACTATTCATGCAATATCTTACAGGAAAAACCTCATGTATCAGGTCTAATATGGCAGAAGCAGAAATCCCCAACATATATGGGCCAAAATATCTACCTGTTTTCTTTATTTTTCTCACTACCTCAATAGAAGGAAAGTCTAATTTTATATCAACTTTTATGTATGGATAGGTTTTATCATCTTTCAGGAGAATATTGTAATATGGTTTATGCAACTTTATTAGATTATTTTCAAGAATCAGAGCTTCTAGTTCAGAGTTGGTAACAATATACTCAAAATCATATATTCTCGACACCAAAGACTCGGTTTTAGGATTTTTAGAGTTCCCTTGAAAATATTGTCGCACTCGATTTTTTAAATTCTTTGCCTTGCCCACATAAATAATATTGTGGGCATAATCTAGCATTATATATACTCCACTTTTTTCGGGCAATAAACTTAGTTTTTCTAAAATTTTGTTCATTACTATATATTATATTTTCCCTTACTAAGTGTCAAACTCAAGCACTTGAAATCGAATTTCTGCCAGTATATTTAAATTAATTCTTTCCTAAATGATACAACTGATAAATATAATTTGATTGGTTTTATAAATTGGAAATAGATTGCATCTTTGTAAATCAACTTTGACATTTTGCAGAAATTTGCTATAAATTGCCTATTTGTAAAACAACTTTGACATATACATAACAGTCTCTCCACAATACTGTATCTGAAAGCAATTTGCTTGCCAGCTTTTTCTCATCATGATATACTAATTTAGCGTAAAATACGCCCTCATAGTCTAAGGGTTAGGACGCTGGCCTCTCACGCCGGTAATAGGGGTTCGAATCCCCTTGGGGGTACCAAAACAAAAACCAGCGATTAGCTGGTTTTTTGTTTGCACAGATTTTCCACTAAATAAATCCCTATATTGCGGGTATTCCATTATCAACTACATCCAAATACTCTGAATTAGTTGTCCCAAAATGAGAAGAGTAGTCATGTAAGGTTATATCTGAATCAATAAACACTAACTCTCCGAGATTATAGCAATTAAAGAATTGAGAGTAATCAGCATAAGCACTTTCAGTCCCAGCTCCTTGATAGGTTGTTCCATATGTAATGTCATTGTTTGTTCTATACCAGGCCTCACCTGACTCGTAATACGGGAAGAAAACCTCTTGTGCGGGCATATTATCTATGAATACCAAAGCTTTTCCATAATGAATCGGAAGCCCTGAGCTATTTGAATCAGTAAGGGCTAGGGAGCCAGCCATTACATTGTAACTTGTCGATGAGTCAGTAGAATACCTTAATCTATCAAATTCAACTCTTATATTGTGCTTCACGGATGAGTCTAATAACCCTGCCAAAGGAACAGACAAAGGTTGTTCCAAGTAATCCATACCCTCATAATAGAAGACAAAATTAAGTTCACCGGCAACATCATCGTAAACCAATTTCATTCCCTTGTTGTACTTGTTATCATATCCCACCCCTATTGGAGTATTCCCTACTATATGCCATACCCACCCAGGTGTAGTTCCAAGAGAATTGCTTGTATAACTAATGGCTGTATTCTCAAATCTAGAAATAAGCTGATTTTCGTATCCATCAGATAGCATAACTGATATCTCATCTCCTAACGCATTGAGAGAGTTACCCTGTCTTACATCTTTCTGTTGGTAAGAACCATCTACCAAGTAATCTACGTTGCTAGATGAGTTTTTGTTGATTGAAACATCATAAAGCGTGTTTCTAAATACTTTCGACGCACCTATGCTTATACCATTGGACTGGCCAGTAGCCTGGGTCAACCAAATCGGGCTCAAAATGTCATAGTTTGGATCGGATAAAGTAACGGTAGTACTTGCGTTATCAATAACATATTCCGTATCTACATATTGATCAAATACTTTTACTCCGTTTCTAAGAATCCTTATATAAAGCCCCCCATCCCCGACTCTTCTATCATAGCCTAAACTCTCATAATTATTTATATCATCTCTATCAAGATAGAAGCCAAAGGTATATATTGCGCCATCATCAAAATCAAACGTTGACAATTCGTTAAAAGGAACTGTTATCTGCTTAGGCGTGTGTTTGGAAGTAGCCAATCTGTTTGCAACAACCAGTTTTCCACTATAGCTATATGTCGCTTGAGACGTTCTATTTTTGTTTAGAATCAAGGAAATTCCTCTTAGAGTTCCGCTTCCATCATCAGTTGCATAAGTTGCACCATCCATGAATAAATTGAAAGAATATTTACTTTCTCCAAGATAGTATTCTTCGGTAGATGGACCTGTTTGATATTTTGCTTCTGCAAAAGACATACTAAATTCTGCAGACCTAATTAAAGGCGAATTCGGTGCTTCTGTTCCGGCTGTTGAATAATGGGAAAGAATAAATCTGCTCATCTCTGGAGATGATGCTGCGTCCAATACATATTCGGGTTCAGTATATCCTGAGTTTGGAATATAGAACCGCATAGCCCCTCCATCTAAGGAGACTGGGGTTGACTCGGAAGATTTTGTTAGAGAATATCTGAAAGGCTCATTGTCAACCAATACATCTGCTATTTCTCTGCAAACCATTATTTCTGGGGATACTCCATCATTATAATATACATATACCTCAACGTTATTTAACCCAGGATACAATGTAAGGTCCGAATACAATTCAATATCATCTTCATATTCAATACTTTGTTGTAAAATACCGTTAACATAATACTCAAATCTTTGGCCTTCGATAGCAGGCATATAAGGAGAAAATACATTCCTTACATCAATCGTTGCTGATAAAACTTTGTTGTTATTTAAAACGATATGAAGGTCATGATCCCCATTTCCAAATAGGCCCTGATCATTAATGTTGATTCGTTGAATCTTTGTTGCGTAATTATCGATATACCCCTGTCTTGCCCATGAGAAATATCTAAGATATGCATTCGTATTTTCCGTACGGAAGCCAAGCTGACTTTGTTCTGCTAACACGTGTGCGCCCGTCCCCGCCAAAGTAACGCCTATATCCTCAAGATAAACCATCTGGCTTGTTGAATAATCAAAAGACACAATTACCGAGCCCAATCTCTTGTCCAAAATAATCCTAAGATCATGAGTAAAGCCATCAAAAGGTTTTGCATTTCTCAAATCGAGAACCAAACTTTCAATTGGATCCGGTAGAGTCCCATCATACCTAGAAATATAAGCTTTCCCAGGGGCACCTTTTAGAAATTCTAAAGTGATATACGGACCTGAAGTGAGACTCCCATTAATTAGGAAGCTTGCCTTATAATCTAAAGATTTATCAATCACTGGTAGTCTAAATGAAGTCTCAATCCTATCATACTCGTAATTCGACAACGGGGCACCGTAAGGTCCAGATAAGTATGTACCTGGTGTAAATTCGTGGAACAAATATGGAAGAACTCCCGATGAACCATTAAACTCTGCCTCTCCAGCTAAATTACTTTCATCATATATCCTTACCGGTACTCTAGTCTCAACATCCATATTAGTGACTTCCAGCACGGTTGGATTGCCTATTTGCCCAGTTCCTCTTCCTTCAACTAGAGTGATTGAGGGTTGTCCGGGAGCTGTAAACTCATACGAGGAAAGAGCCTTGTACAATGGGTATGTTTGTAAATACTCGAGTTCGAGGTAATAATTCTGGTTGTTGGATACAAAAGTAGATTCATCGGGGGAAGTGAGAGTTTTTTCTAGATAATCCGATTGTCCAAACACGATAGTTTCTGGGGTAACGCTAACCGACCCAACCATAATATCAATCCTATATGCGTCAACCTTAATTAGATCTGATATGTTGGGCTTGTTGGAATTTAGTATTACTTGATTCTTAGCCGCCCTCATTCTACCTACTTGAGTTATGATTTTATATTCCATAGGTTCGTATGTTAATGCATAGTTCTCCACCCCTCCGACAAATGAAAGATTGTTAAGCCTATAACTTCCAACCCTTGAGTTGTAATCGGGAGTTTCCATCTCGATAACGTGTGAAACTAAAGACATACTTTCCAAGGAGAAATAAGCATATCCATTGTCACTAGCCGTGATACTATACCCTAAATTAAAGACATTAGACATACTGTCCGAATAGACAAAACCAGAGAATCTGTTAGATGTTGTGTACTTATTTGCTAAGTCAGCTGGATCTATAAAGAAGAAATCATCCGCTCCATACTGTCCATATACAATAGAGTGATTTGTTGAGCCATCCGTCTTTGCAATATATGTTGAGAATTGATATCCTCGAGTGGTAATGCCTGGGAGTATTTGAGTTAAAACTGATGAAGTTATTAGTCCTAACCTGCCCATTATGTAGTCGTAATTAAATGCAGGAGTGCCCCCATTTATATCTAAAAATCTTTCGTAAAGGATAGGAACACGTTTATCTCCATCTAAATAAGGACTACGAACATAAACGGATAGAGGTTTCTTGGCAACATTCAAGGTGCTTTCCAAGACGGTAAAGTTATAATTGACTAAAGCACCATTAAGAACTTCGTATGGGAAGGACACATTAGATCCATCAAGTGTAACTTGTCCAGCGTTTTGGATAAAATCAATAGCCGGTTCGATTGCTCCTCCTTTTTCTATACCTAAACCTTCAGCTGATTCATGAGGAGCTAGATTGCTATAATAAATTCTATAATCGATTAATGAAGGATTGGCTCCTGAGCCATATACCGTGTTGATAACAGCGCTGCCTGCTCCTGACTCAACCCTTAAGCTCGCATCTCTCTTATTAATTCTTAATTCGTAGCTTGAAGAGAACGAGAAGCTATAATTTCCAAGAACATACTCATATCCAGGCTGGTTGTATACTTGGTTGTCAAAATATACATATAAATCGGTACTATTTACTGATTTTGTGGGATCTAAAGCATCGGAATTTTCAGTATAAGTTGTATCGTCACCGTTAAGCAAAATTGAAGAAAATTCCGGAGATCCTGCACTGTATGGAATACCCGTTAAATTACCTTCTGGCCCTATTGTATAAACCGGTAAGTTGGAGAATCCCATGATGTCTTGGTCAAGAATACCATCGAAAGCGAGATCTACGTACGCGTTCCCATATGTCCTGGTTAAATAGGAGCCACCTTGCAAATACTTAGGCTGTAACGCCTTGCGGGAAATTTTTACATTACCCGGCAATACCCTTATCTCATAACTGTTTGAAGTCGTTGCAAAACCGGTCGCGTTAAGGGAGTAAGTGTTAACGTTTACTACTCTGTTGAAAATTTCTCCTAAGCCTGGGTTCAAGGGGTTTAAGTAGCAATTATACACCACCGAGGAATCTATTATTTGTGTTGCAAACTCATGTGGAGATACGATTCCCCCATAAGTATCCTTCAATTTCTGCACTATATCCGGGTCATCCAATCCTGTGACTCCTGCTTCTTCCCATAAGGATTCGTCTTCTAAGAATGTAGAAGAATCGAAATCAAGATATTCATAACCCTGTACCGCAAACATTTCCAAAGATGTCCCATATGGAATAGGAACTTCATAACCGTGGTTAGATAGTCTTAAAGTTAATAATGCTTTGTCTATATAAAAATACGACTGAGAGGATGTAACCAGGGTATAATTTCCGGTGCTTTCGGAAATATATTTTTCAAGGGTGGTGGGATGCTCAATATACAGTTGATATCTTCCAACTTCAGAAGTCTTTTCTAAATCTTCAATTGGGCGCGGGAACCCTACAATACTTCCCAACGTTACCAATTCGTTTGTCTGCGGGTCTCTAAGAGAATATCCTCCGTTAGACATATAGTACGAGTAATCGATATAGGTTTGATATTCTGTTTCTAATTTAGCATTTCCGTATCTCACATGGATATCATTGATGCTTACCAATAAGATTTTGGGATTGATCGTTATTATTCTATTTTCTGGAGCATATGCCAGAATAAACTCAACGTTGTAATCTTTGCTAGTGAAAATGTAAGGATATACGCCTGCATTTGATGTATCTGTTACTCCCACTGTCCCAAATTCAAAGGCTAAATATGTGTTTTCATAGGTAATTTTTGTGTAAGCCATCTGCATATAACCCTTAGTAAGGTCAAGATTACCTTGGGCTAGATCAAGATTACCTGAGTTAAGAGCAACTAATGTTGCGTTAAGTTTATCATTAATGCCTATATAGGCTGCACTGATAACAGATAAACTTTCAGCTTCCAAAATACTCCCATATAAAGACAACATATTGCTTGCCGCTAGATAACTGGTTTGTGCAGATACTATGTTTGTCCTGGTAAATGGGACTGAATCCGCGTCAATAATTATTTTGTCGATTGCGATTCTTAAATCATTCGCGGAAGAAGAAATTTCCTCTAATTCGGAAACAAAATCGTTATATGAACCATCGTTAAGATAATTTCTGACCTTAGGTATACTCGCGGTTCCAACAGAAACTGATATTGAAGACTTTAAAAATGCAGCTTGCTCGCCATTATACTGCCTTTCTCTTGCAGAAGCAGAAATAATAATATTCACATTTTTCTTGTTAATGGTATAAAAGTAATTCTGGGCCAAAGACACTGTATAATTTCTATCCAAAGAACTGACAGCAATACCGTATTCTCCCGCATCAACGTTTGTCCTTCCATCATTCCCGGTAATTCTCGAAAAGGTGAAAATAATATCATCCTTATCAATGTTTTCGCTCTCCACAAACGAATACATCCCAGACGTAATTGTCGGTAGATTTCCATCATATGACTTTGTCAAATAATTTTCAATAATACTTATCCTAGCAGCTTTAGGAGTAATTCGATACATGTACGGTTTAGATAATTGATATATGAAATTACTGTCATCAGAATTTTCCAATATGCTCACATTATAGCTAATAACATTTCCATTAGAATCAAATCGAACATCAGACGGCTGATCCCCTTGCGTTACCTGGGCACCCATCTCAAACATCGGTAGCGGGTCTTCATATCCAGGTATTAAATTACCAAGATAATAATCCGTAGGTTGAAATCCCGCAGAAATACCATCATATTCTTTTTGGAAAGTTAGTCCATCTGGTGAATTAACATTAATGGAAACACTAATTGTCCTTGGCAAAATTGAAAACTGAACTGTCGGATTGTTTTCAACAGGAAGATAGTAGTTCAGAGGATCAGAAATGCTATCAACTTTTGTTGAATATGTTCCCGCATTTAATGCAGATGAGAGTGTTAAATATACACTAACGTTATCATATATCGGTTGATTATTATGATCCGTTTTCACAGTCCCATCCTCATTATATTGGAGTTGCAGATCTTCAAGATTAATTGAAGCAGAAATTATATATGACGTAGCTTTATATTGCTGGTTGGCGGGCAAATCATTGTATTGAATCCTCACAGTTTTGGGTAAAACTGTAAAAACATATGTGTTATTTAGTGAGATACTATAATTGGGATTGCTATTTGATAACTCAACCGTGTATTGCCCAACATTCTTAAGAGAGTAAGGGCATGAAACTTCGACAAAAGGAAGAACAGACGAGCTGTTTGAATAGGTGGAATACTGTCCAGATACGTACTCCAAAACAGTTAAATCTGATTTGAGGATAGACGGCTTTCTCCCATCATATGTTTTTGTTAAACTCGAAGTATTAATTGATACATATAAATCTTTTTTTAAGATGGTAAGATTGGCGGGAACATACGTTATGGAGTAGTTACTGTTTTCTTGCATTAAATCTCCAATTCTAATAGAATACGTCCCAACATCCTCCCCTAAATCTCTTGTCAAAGATCCAGCTAAATGTTCAGTAATTGCTACTCCTCCTTCTACCCTCGGAATTCCATATTCATCCCTCAAAGCTACGAGACCCGAGGAGAGAATTCCTGAAACAGGAGAAGCCGTATAAGTGAGCGTTGCGGGATCTGATTGTCCGAATATTTTCTGAATATTTACAGGAGATACAAGTACTGCTCTTTTCTCAACAACCACGATTCCGTTTGAACAAATAACGTTATAATTTGAGCTGCTTTCCAAATTGGGAGTGATTATGGGCATTACATCATATTTCCCAACAGGGCTAAGATAATCAACACTATGTTCAAAAGATAATGTCCCCAGGTCACTAGGATCATCTCCTAGCGCAAAGGCACCGTTGGTAATTGTACAAAGAGAATCCTTAAAGTATTGTACGGTTGGTTGCATGAACAAATCGCCATAGACTTTTACAATACTATCCGCTCTAACATATATATTTTTCGCGAGGATATTTACATATTTTGGATCAGGAGACTCTACCGTATTGGAAAAAATGACTTCATAATTTAAATTAGAAAGCCCTAAATTCCCCCTTGTGATAAGATAACTGCCAACATCTGAAACATCTGGATTAACTCTGTTAAGTTGGCCAGTTAAGGTATCGGCTCCATACAAACCGCTATCATTTATTGGCTCAGGCAGAGTTACTTTTTCTGTTTCAAAGCTTATTATAGGCATAGGATCGCCGTAAATATAGCTAACAGACAAAGGAGAAACTACCACCTTTCTTTTTTCAACATTAAACACCGAGTCTTCGAAGATTATGTTGTAATTGTTGCTAATTATTTTATTGGCAGTAAAACTAATGCTATAAGTTCCAGCAGAGGAACCCTCAGATAAGGTCTCCCCCCCAGCGCGGGAAATCCGGAAATCAAACATGTTAAGTTCTATTGGTTCTCCAGTACCGGGATCAATAAATTGATTCCCGTATTTGTCCGAAAGATAACAAATACTTGGATATACTTCTGATGAAGGATTGAAATTTTCATGAGAAAAATAATCCTGGTAAGCAAATAACGTGAGAGGATTGTCTAAGATTACATCTGATTTAAGTCCCTTCATAACCAACAGAATAGGTGGATTCTCGGTCCCGTAAATTTTCTTCTGTCCGGGATAGAATGAGAAGTAAAGGCTTTTCTTATTTATAACTAATCTCTTATCCGTGTTTTGATATTTATTATGAATGGCGTCTCCATTGAAATCGTTCTCAGCTCCTCCATCAAAAGTAACCACTATGTAGTAAGTCCCTGCACGGGTAGGAAGATCTGTATAATCAATTAGTGGGCTCATAGCCTGACTTAGCCATATATTCTCTTCAATATACTCAACTCTAAAGTCGCTGTTCAAATACTTTCTATCCCTGACTGGACTAGAATAAGTATCGAAACCCCAAAGTTCTACCAAAGGAGCATTTGCGGTTCCATAGGTGAAAGTGTAAATGTTCTGAGTGCTAAATCTTGCTTCTACCTCTTTTCTATCTCGCATTACAATATTAAAGCCAAGAGATTGCAAGTCATCATACTGAATGTCCGAGGCATAATAAACGAGAATTCTTTGAACTTTATCATACCCGGTAAATTCACGGTTATCGAAATTTTCTGTGGAAATCTTGAAAAGGCCCTCTGAGTCAACGACTGCCTCGGAAAAATCTCTTAGCTCGGTTTCACCATTGTTATAAAAAGCGGTTATGGATCCCGTTTGATTGTCGAAATCTTCTCCCTCTATATAAAACTGTTTTGGAATTTCACTTAGCTCAATTCGAATAAGCTTCTTCTCCGTAATATTTACCTGAACATCCGTGGTTCTTGTTACACCATCGAAAGTATATCTAATTGTAACGGTTCTTTCCCCTACAGTTCTATTTGTCTTATCATAACCGTTTGGATTTTCAGCAGATATTTGAATTAAGCTTTGAATCATGGGAATAAACTTAGGATCCGCTTCAATCTGTTCGCCGGTTTGAAATCTTAATCCTAGTTTAACCCCTTTAAGGTCAATATCCGCACCTTGAACCGCAACTAACTCTGGGCTGTCTTCTGTAATGTATATCTCAGTTAATACACTCTTAAGCATGAAAACGACAAAGGACAAATATATTTCTTGTGAAGAAGAATATCTGTAATTTAGGCGGGAATACTGGGTAATACTACTATCCTTATTATAATCATCAACATCTAAATCCATCACTAATTCTTCGTAAGTAATTGTATCTGAAGTCCCATCAGAGAAAGTCCTTACAACCAACAGACTTGAAAAATCTCGGCTGTAATACTCTATTTCACCTTCAGTCAGAGCACTGGTATTAAGTGTAAGTGGCTGGATGTCTTCCCCTTCTCTTTTTGTAGTTGATGGAACCTTTTTGCCCCCATATTCATACCATTTAACATCAGATTCGTTCCCTTCCCAAACGATTGACGTCAAGGCAGCAGCAGATACAGTTACGTCAAATGTTGTTTCCCATCTGGTAGCATATTCATCGAAATATGTTACCGTTATTTCTTGTAAACCAACATCTCCTGAATTAAATCCAGCAAATAACAGTTTGTCATCTTCAATTGCCTGCTCTGTATTAATGGTCTTTCTAGTATCGTTGTCGTATAAAATATGGAGAAGTATTCCTGAGGGATCTAAAGGAATAGATCCGCCAGGAACCATATAATAATCTGTTTTTGTCGGCAAACTTACTATCTCTATTCCTATTATCGACACTTCAAGCACTTCTACAGTAGTTGTCCTTGAAGGGATCGTGTCTTCCTCTCCAATTGGTGGGACCATAGGATAATATACTGTAACCGTTCTAGTGGGCAAAATCGTGTTATTTATGTCCGGGTCTGAGACCATTTCTTTTTTAATCTCTTTAAATGCTGTCTCGGACTCATAAAGAACTTCTATATAATAAGTCCCATAATCTATTTCCTTCCCCGGAAGAACTGACCCTAAGTTCTCAACAGGTTGAAAATATTCTATACCTCCATCAACTATTTTTTTGTAAAATGGATTAGGCGAAAAATCCACAAAGTCATTGGTAACGGTGACATCGAGAGGAAAAGATGTTGCAAGTCCAGGATTTTTTAAGTAAACGACAATGTTAATCGGACTTCCAGCGACTATTTCCCCATCAGTTTTTGTGAATCTGTTATTTTCGTCAAACCACTCGCATTCAAAGGACCATCCTTTTAAGGCAAAATCTTGATCCTCGTACTTTAATGTAGTAGAGCTTCCTAAATACTCATAATTAACTATTAGTTCCAAACCTTCTGGATTGAAAATTTCCCTAAGTATATAATTAACTTCGGGATAATTAGAAACTTCAACGTTAAGAACCCTTCTGATTACATTAACATTTAGAGTTGTATCAAACGATGGGATGTAATCATCCTCATAATGCACATTAGCAACCTTTAACCCTTCAGACAAATTATCAAATGAAACATTTTCTTTTTGTAAAGGGATTCCAGGTAACCCTGAACTAGGTTCACGTAATTGACCGTTAGAATACGTGACTTTCATATAAATGTCTGACGTATCTATTTCGTCGCCCAGGAAAACGTTTACGGAATCTACGGGATCTGCCAATTGGTTAACAAAATCTATGGAATCCACCGTCAGAGGTAAAACCTGAATATCATAATATATTTCAACTTCCGCACTTCTTCTAATTCTCCATACATACTCGCCTGGCTCTGCATAAGACAAAATGGGCTCACCGTCTTCCCAAACAACCATTGAATTAGAAAAAACGAGATTATCTGAAATCTCTCCATTGTTATAAACTATTCTATATTCCCAATCGCTAGTATCAATAAAGGTATCTTGATAAATTGGATCATTAGTACGAATAATCTCTATAGTATACTCAACTCTCGGGATTATGTTCACTGTCAAAGTACCTTTGGTAAGCATTTCCACGCCTGCGTATGTAAAAATAATCTGAGCAGTTTGTTCTCCGGCTATTTTTTCATCATATCCCGAAATTTCGACTTTTTCATTAGGCAGATTAAGGGTTTCCTTTTGATTATTATTGTACGTAATCTCAATTATACTTCCACTTAAATCTAATGGAATATTCTGCATTTGATCTCCGGGCGATTGAAGAAAACGATAGGATAAAACATCCCTTACTTTAACCTTGACGTCGAAAGTTGCAGAAAAGCCCCCGTATATAACTTCAACCTGACTTTTCTCTGAAACAGTAATATTGTTCCAATTATAAAACAATCCGCTAATCAGTTGTCCGGTTTGATTGGTCATGCTGATTTCAGTCGAATAACCACTGTTATATTTTAGTAGGAGTTTTCCCCCAGCCAAATCCAACTCAGGCTCTCCTACATAATAAATGTTCTTTATAGGATTTTGGGTTACTTCAATAGATGTTAGTTCTTTTTCAATCACTGAAACAACAAATTTAACTTCTTTACTCTGCCCACCGTATGTATAGTTAACAGTGATCGTTTGCTTCCCAATTTTGTCACGATCGAAGCCCGTGCACATTTCCTCAGTTATAGGAATCACCGCAGTTTCTCCGTTTATCAACGTAAGACTAATGAAAGCATTATCGAGATTTAAATTCTGATCCTGAACCAGAGTTGCGTTGCCACTAGAAATCAGCACAACTGCTGTTTGTATTTCCTGTTTTACAACGGTTATCTCTAGGGTGGCACTTCGATCTTCATAAAAAATCTGCACATACTGCTTTCCAAGAATTGTCGGATCAAATCCAGAAATCATACTTGGAGTAACATCGATAATTTTTTCGGTATTGTTTTTGTACACAATTCGAACTTGAGCATTTGATAAATCTATTTCCTCTCCCTCAAGGTATGTCAACCTAGGAGAGTTGTATATCTCTATATAGTCGATATTTGCTTCCTTCCCACAAGAAATCAAAAGACTTGATAGAGTCAAAACAACAACGATTATTAACAAACCTATGGGTAAAAATCTTTTGAAATGCATTAATATCTTCCTATAATTATCGAGTTATTATTATGCGCGCTACATGCACACAATTATTATATATTATTAATATTAATAGAACAACAGATATTTCCCTTAAAATTGGGTGAATTCTTTATGTAAAATTGTTATTAGCTTTCAATCTCTCTTAATATTCCCACTCGATAGTGGGTTACAATAATTGCTTTTCTTTTTCTTCGATATTATCCCTCTAGAGTTTAATTTTTAATGGTAATTCTTAGGTTTTCGAGTATTTTATGGTAGTTATTAGCCGAATAAAAAAGTACATAAAAAAGGGGACCAACCGGTCCCCTCAAAAAATACTACGAGTTTTATCCCTTCTCAACCAGCTGAAGAACATAAGCAGGTTCATGCACAATTCCAAGTTTCTTTATGGTTTCCACAAAGCTGATTCCCTTCATTGAACTGATATAGCGAACCAAATCCTTAAGAAAATCATAATTAGGGTAAGCTAAACCAAGCATATTCATTATATAATCGTAAGCGTACCCAGTTCTATTTGAAATAACGGTTACTACATCCAGCAAGACTTCCCTGGCCTTATTTGAGGAGGCAAATGTTACGCCCAAATTCGTTATCGATTCATCATAAGTTTGGCCAAAAGTAATAGCTAAATCAACAATTACTTCGATAAGCATTTCGTACTGATTTTCTTTCTGAAGATTGAGTTTGGTCACAATATAATCGTATGTATATCCTCCTCTTTCGTTCAACTCAGTAATTACTCTACACATAGTTTCGCCGGGTATTGCAGATTTATTTATTACTTTGTAGTCGCATAAAATATTTTCTAGCGATTGATCAAACTTCTCAATTTCGGGTAGATTAACAAAGTCAGCGGGGATACTCCTTGGCCCCATATTATGAGCAATTCCAAGCATCCTTTCGGCTTCTTCCATCCCAGCTGCCCAGTAAAAAGCATTTAAATTTGCAAGTTGTCTCGAAGAATCCTCCTTATATGAACTAAAGTCATAACTGTAACTATCCGAGAGTCCGGATGCATAAGGTTGGGAGTGAACAATCATAATACTCTCTGCAACATCCATATAATCAGCTATTTTCTTTGATCTAATAGTACTCTTAAAGACATATCCCGCCCCTTTAAAATATTTATTATAATATTTGGCATACTCAGAGTTTGCCTCCGCAATCCATCTATTGTGACTTACGGGAGTTTGGTCGTAGGTCGCAATAACAAAGTATGCTCTATTATTAAGAACTGAATAAGCTAAAATTTCTATCGGAAAACTTTGTATTGCAGCACTAAGGCAGTCAATATAAAAACTTTTTGATTCAGCGTTTGGGAAAGCAATGTTCCCTCTCTTTCCGTCCACTGCAAGTCTGTAAAACTTTGCAACCTCTGCATTTCTCGGCCCTACTCGGAAATTAGGATTGTCTTTCTTTTTCTTTGAATTTTTTACATATTTCTCTGGGACAACTTGTTCCATTTCTATTGGATTTCTGTTTGGCATTTTTCCTCCTATTGAGCTCTATAGGCTCCTAAAAACTAGTTTTATGCATTCTAAAGTAACTATATTTCCGAAGCTCTTTCAAATGCTTCTTTTATTTCTTTTAATCCTACTTCTTCTTTGCCAAGAATCGTGGAAACCCTATCAGAGATGAAATTTTTTGCAGATTCCTCTAACATTTTACAAACCTCAAATGCTTCTTCTAGGGATTCTCCACAAACCAACACACCATGCCCCGCCATCAAACAAGCTTTCCTATCCCTGATAGCAGATACGGTTGCATTAGTAAGCTTAGATGTGCTTGGCAAACCATAAGGAGCAACTCTTACCTCACCCCCGATGAGTTTTACAAACTCATCAGTCACTGCTGGAATTTCAGTATGAGCAGCAGCCATAGACGAACACCATGGAGAATGAGTATGGATTACTGCATTTATCTCGGGACGCTCCCTGTAAATTGCAGCATGGATTTTCTTTTCAGTTGTTGGTTTATTCTCCGAAGTATACTCTAGTGTATTTATGTCAACTAAAACCATGTCTTCTGGTTTAAGAGACAAATAATCTAACCCACTAGGAGTCACAATCATTGATGTTTCATCAAATCTCACAGAAACGTTTCCCCATGTGCCTCTAACCAAGCCTTCTTTCACAAGTCGCACTCCAGATTCTTTTACAAGGTTTCTAAGTTCTATTTCGTTCATATTACTCCTCTGTTTTTTTAATTTGATCAAGTAAATTTTCCTGATTTTTCTTACTATACTTCTTTTTATATATGAAATTCATAAGCAAGGCATCCATAAGACCTATTTTTACAGGATTACCAATAATAGTAGATTCTACAAAAGCCTTCGCTCCTTTTTCAAGCACCATTACTCCGGTAAATGCTTCCTCTAAAGTTCTTCCGACCGCCAAAGAGGATCCGTTTTGTATCAAACAAGCATTTCTTTTTTTAAGGGCTGTTAAAATGTCTATTACATTGTCTGATTTAGAAACCTTTGCAGAATATCCAACTATTTGAGCGAAATCATCCAAAACTGCAGGCAATTTATCCATCTTCCCTGTCACTATAGAACAATAGGGAGCCTGGTTAACTATTACCGCATTGCCTTCTTTTTTATAGCCTAATATTGCCATATGAAGGGTTTCTGTGGGGGACATATTATCCCCTTGTGATACCCGCTTAAAATCCTTATCAGTTAGTTCTGGCAAGGGAATGCTTGGGTCAGTCAACAAAATGCTATCTCCCACTCTTACACTAATAGTATCGCCTTTCTTAGTAAGATCTTCTTTACCAAGAAGTTTCCCGATTTCAATGATTTTTCTTTTAACTTTTTCTATCATATTATCCTCTGTCTTCATTCGTCTTCACCTTGAAATGTTCTGGTAAACCTATCTCCATTAGCCATTTCGTAGGCGTCCTTCAGGCCAAAATATATCTCCTTATATGTCCTATACATCTTGTTATAAATATCATAGTTAACTGGATTTGGAGTAAATACTTTACTAACCTTTGCAAATTTATACGCATCTTCAAATCCTTTCAACTCTCCTAACCCAATCAATGCAATTATAGCACCTCCAAGTGCTCCTGCATTCCTTGGATTAGAGATTACAGAAAACTCTGTTCCTGTAATATCAGCTATAATCTGCATCCATACTTCGTCAAGTGCCCCGCCTCCTACTACTCGAAATGTGTGACATTTAAACAAATAGTCTTTTTTATAGTTATCAAGTATCCATCTCAAATTGAAACCTATCCCCTCGTATACTGCCCTCATGATATGTTCCCTAGTATGGACATTCGTCATATTAAAAAGAGTCGCTCTTGTAGTTGTAGTGCTAACTGGACATCTTTCGCCAAGAATCCATGGGGTGCAAATCAATCCATCCGATCCACAGGGGATCTTGACGATTAACTCATCCATTTTTCTGTAAATATCATCCCCGTATGTCTCCTTTTCTTTTGAAAAGAATTGATTCATAATCCAATCGATATTTGCTCCCGCCGATTCCGTTATTCCTGAAATCAAATTCATCTCAGGATCGGCACTCTTTATTGCTGCCGCCCCATTCTTGAATTTGGTTTTATCTTTTGAAGAAGCACATACCCATGCTGAGGTTCCAAGATATATATGGACATCTCCATCTCTTGTCATGCCACTACCTATACATGCACTCTGAACATCATCACATCCACCAAATACGGGAGTTCCTTCAGCCAAGCCCATTTCTTCTGCTGCCTTTCCAAGTAAAGGGCCCACATTGTCAGTCGATTTCACTAGTGGCGGGAGCTTAGACATATCAATTCCAGTTAACTTAAGGACAGATAACCAAGTGTTCTTTTTCAAGTCAAGTCCATATGAAGAAGCTCCCGATAACTCAGCGACCATTCTTCCTGTGCACTTCATTTTTAAATATCCGTTTACATCAAGAAAGTATTTTGTGCGTTTATAAATGTCTGGGCGTTCTTCTTTCACCCACATGATTTTGGCCACAACGTCCTTTCCCATTATAGGTGTCCCAGAAAAAAGAGTGAAGATTTTTGGACCACCAAATTTTCTCATAATCGAGTCTGCCTGTTTTTGGGCCCTTCCATCGACCCAGGAAATATTGGGGTATAGTATTTCTCCATCTTCATCAACAGGAATTACGCCCATTGCTTGCGTCGCAAAAACTATACCTTTAACATCTTCTTTTTTTATACCTGTTTTCGAAAGTAGTTCTTTTGAGCTCTTACATACACCACTCCAATACTCATCCGGATTCTGCTCTGCCCAAGCCGGGTACGGATAAGACATTCCATAATCTGCCCTACTTTGAGCGATTATTTTTCCAGAGTAATCCACTAGTACGGCTTTATTGGAACTGGTACCCATGTCGAAAGAAATAATATACATCCTGCCTCCTAACTAAACTGATGTAAAAAATAGTATTAATCTATGTTTTTCAAATATTTCTCAAGGGCTTTTGGTTTAAGTCCTTTATTCGTTGAAACAACATTTGAAAATACGTTTTCAAACCTTTGTAAAGCATCATCAATAACATCTTCAGTATCGGCAAGAGAGGTATATAATCTTGAACCTGCGAGCGTTACAATTCCATTGGCCATATAAGCTGCTCCCATAAGTTCCATGGAGACTTTTCTCTCTGTCATTATTGCTTTATTACTTAACAGACTCGAAAGAGACTTCAACAAAAACATTGATGATGCGTCAAAACTCATCGCTCCGGTACATTCTAAATGCACTATGCTCCCTTGGCTGTATACTACATAAGGTAGATTATATTTCCCGACAAGCACCCTTAACCCTTGTGCCAACTTCTCTCCGGCCATTCCAGCTTTTACACATGCATTGGTTCTTTCAATTTCTTTAATCGTAAGATACCCTGCAAGAGACGAAAGGGGATTCGCTGCCAGTGTCCCTCCGACATAAGCGCGGTGCTTTCCAGTAGCGACACCTGCAGCCATTAAACCGGCGTATTCTCTCTTTCCGCCAACTCCACCTGCAGCTGGGTATCCTCCTGCAATAATCTTTCCAAATATTGTAAGGTCCGGTTCAAGTCCAAAATATCCTTGCGCGCCGGAAAGTCCAACTCTAAATCCAGTAACAACCTCGTCGAAAATAAACAGTGCCCCATATTTATGCGCGAGCCTCATTGCTTCCTTGTTATAGTCATAAGATATTGGTCTTGTCCCGCTTTCAGGCCCAACTGGTTCAACAATTACTCCGGCAGTCCCGCCTCTCATTCTGTTTAGAAATAACATCCTCTCCAGCATATCAAGGTCATTAGGTCTTACTTCATCGGTTAATGAATAACATTTTCCAGGTATTCCATGGCTCTCAAGAAACTGTCTGCTTCCTGGAATTTTTAAGCCATAAACCATTTGATCCGACCATCCGTGATAAGCTCCACCCATTTTTATTATTCTTTTATTCTTTGTTTCTATTCTTGCAATTCTTAATGCAGCCATTACACTTTCCGTTCCTGAACCCAACATTCTAAACATTTCGACTGCAGGCATGTGCTTATTAATCTCTTTAGCAAGCAAAATTTCTGATTCATGAAGTAATCCTGTAACTGGTCCGCACTTGTCAAGATGCTTTTTTACCTCTTCTCTAATGGATGGGTAGTTCGATCCTAATATGGTTGGGCCTCCAGCTTGCAAAAAATCAATATATCTATTTCCATCAATATCGTACAAATATGCCCCTTCTGCCTTATCAACAACTAATGGAAAGGGATAATTAAACGCAAGATTATGCTGAACACCTCCAGGAACATACTTTTTTGCATCAGTAGCTATGGCTTTTGATTTTGAGCATTTAACATCAAAATACTCTAATACTTTTTTGTGCTCGTCCTCGCTAATCTCATAAATCGGAACTTTTCTTAGGTTTTCAAGTTCACTGTTAATTCTGTCCGGTTCTTCCCACTTACTAATACTAAATTTTTGTTCTGCCATTTGTTTCCTCCACAAATTTATTTTTCTCTTTATAAGCCTTTTTTGCAAAATCTAATCTTATTCAACTAAGAATAACTTATAATCCCCCATATCCGCCAAATACTATTGTACAATAAACGTGGCTGACCTGCCAGCTCCAGGATCTACTACGTTGTAATTATCACTAAGTTGAACATAGTATTCGCCTGGAGAGGTTGGCGGAAGTCCATCCAGCTGTCCATCCCCATCAGAATCAACCATCTCACCAGTTGAATTTACGTAGTAAATCAAGTCCTCACTTCTTATTGTTTGCGTAATATTATTGAATACATAACTTGCAGTATATATTCTTCCTCCCGAACCTGCGACCTCTTGGAAATTAACGCTAACTCCCGAAGGCACAACCTTTTGATTAACTACAAAGGTATCAAATACGGGTATAATAATATATCTGTCTGACTGGCCAGGATCAACAGGATCAAAACTCCAATAAAAATCATATCCTATTACGTTCCCAAAAGTATCAAATCTTACACTTTCTCCTTGTTCTCTAGTAATTATGATTCTCAATTGATCTCCCGGTTCAAGAAAAGTGTTGTTAATTGTCTTCCAAGTAAAGACAGGATCTCCTGTACCATATTCTTTGGAAAGGTAATCGACCTGGACATCAATAGCCTTCTTGTTAATTTGAAACTTTGTACCTTGAAGTACGTAGTCCCCACCCAGAAAATAATCATTCTCGATAACTGAGACTTTCATTTGATACTCGCCCGGGTACACTGGAGGAGTGTTTGACCAAATATCCCCAATTAGGAAAGAAATCGAAACTGAAGGGGCATTAAAACTAACAACTGGATGAGTTATGGTTGCTATTGGTGAGGATATCATACCGTAGTTTTGAGCAATTTTGCTCATTTTAAGATAATCTATCGGAGAAACCTTCACATATGTTCTTACCGGCGAAGTAGTGGTTTTGCCCCAGCAACTAAACTGAACGTTTTGGGTTATAAATAAAGCCCCCGGTACCGTTTTGGTTTTATCATATCCGCTGGAAATGACAAATATATCTGTCATAGGAAGTATTTGATAAGTAGAAAAGTCTAAAAGAGGATCAGGGTTTGAGGAGGAATTAACATAGTTAAGTTTCAATATTCCCCCATTTAATTTTAATTCCTGTCCAACTGCATAGTTTGTAATTGTTGGTTGCGATAGAACAGAAATGCTTTCGAGATCTCTAGATGCAATATATATATTCAAAGAAGTTTGCTTCCCTCCATATTCTATTGTAGCTGTTCTGAATTTGACAATTTCGCCAGTCTGTGGATCAATGACATCGTAAAACCGATCGTATGAGGAACGAGTAATATACTGAGGTTGCAAGTCTATTAGTTGATAATCTCCCCCTTCTGTGTATCTTACCGACAGCTGCAAAATACCTGTCGCAACCTGGTTTTCGCCTTCGTTATCTATGTACTCAACATAAAATCTTGTGTTGATATCTTCTCTGTACCCTACAATTAGAACCCATTGCCCACTTATTTGAGTCATACCCATTTGTGTGTGGTCAAATGAAATTTCATGTACCTCCTGAGACTCTTCAAGGACTTCAATATCATATTCAAAAGACCTTGAATAAGATCCAAAGCTGCGTGTTACTTTTACTTTTTGCTTGCCGGGAGTTTCCAAATTATATCCGCTAAAATCCCAATAAGCTGGAAGTACCCCAGATAGATCCTCTTCTCGATAAGTTCCATCTCCAAAAACATATCTTATACGCATATTCGTATCTAGGTTCTGATTGACCCCGGCATGATACACGATTTGAGGAGGAACGCAGAGCCCTAAGGCAGATACATCATTAGGGGAAATATTAACCTCAAATGAAGTAGTGCAGCCCTTATATCTGATTATTACTGTTTGAATTCCAACTTTATACATATCGTATGAATACAAATATGCGGTAGAAACTGGCACATTATACTGTACAATATCTTGCCCGTCCGGGACTCTGTAATAAACCGTCATTGTCATTAAATTTATCGGTATTTCACTGAATTCTCTGTAAGAGGATGACGGAACACCATTTAAAGAAATTTGGTAAATCTCGTAGTCTTCGACAAAGAAATCCACTTTTTTAATCGCACCTTTGTAGTTAACAACCAGTTTGTAGTCCCCATTTTCTTCAAATGATTCGACGGGATTCCCCTCATTATCCTCATATGATACATACTCTTCTGGTATTGGGCTAAGCAAAACCGGATTACCATATTTCATTTCCACATAAATAGAAGACCCCTGCAATGGAACTTCGGAGCTTCCAAGTGCAACGTAATTCCGGGTCGGTTCAACAACTTTAATTGAAGTAGGAGTATTGGGGACAACCTTAACGGTGAACCCCGCCTTTACTGCGCCCACCTGAAAATTGATTGTTTGATTTCCTAACTCATCTGCATTAGCAAGTTTAATGTCAAGAGTACTCCCATCATCGGCTAACAAACTTTCGTTCAAGCGTCCCCAACTTTCAGTGTCTAAAGGGTCAAATGCATAAGTTGCGTTATTATAAAGAATGTTATACCTTAAGAAATCGGTGGTAATCCTCTCGCCATCAATGTGGTCCCGTTCAAGTTTGTTCTTAATGTCTGCCACGTTAAGTTCAAAAGGGGTTTTTGCGATTACATTTATGTCAATAAGTGCAAAAACATTTTCGTTTCCATATTTTACATATATTTTTTTATTCCCAACAGAGTTAAATCTATAATCCTTGGGAATTAACTCGCCGTTGCGTGCACCAAGATAAAGATATATCTCGTTTTTTTCCATTGAAACTTCCGAAACATCTCCGTTATCATAAAGAATTGATAAAACCCCTGTCGCCCAATCTATTTGATCCCTTTCCACTATAGCAGTAAGAGGGGACTTAAATGTCTCTCCGCTAACAGTAAGCCCTTTAGTAATAGGCATAGTATATACTTCGAGAGACACAATCCTTGGATCAGCAACAACCGCGGTAAGATCATTAGGCAATGTTCTTAACCCCTTAAACGAAATTATGATGGGATTAGCTGCGCCAGGGATTTCGAAATTGAACTCGAACTCTATGTCATCTACAGATATATCTTGATAATCTAAAATTTGTTGACTTCCATTGTCATATTTTAATAAAAGACTTAAACCATCTGGATTAAACGTCTCCCCCACAAAATATTGTAGGTCAGAGGGTTTTGTATAAATTTCCATGTCTGTCAATGCTCTTTCAACAACCCGTATCTCAAGTGGGACCCTATGACCGGAGTATTCGATATAGACAGTATGATTACCTGGTTCCCATTCAGGATTGTAACCAACAATCATTTCCTTGGTGATATTATCTTGAGGAACAGTGTTGTTATCATACTCAATATTTATGCTCACGCCCGCTAAATTAAGTTCCGCTCCTTGCGTTACAACAATTTCTTCGGGGACGGAACGTATAGATAAACCCGTAACGCTAATATCCGTTACATTGATGTAAAGTTTTGTAGTTGCTCCTTCATAAAGTATATCCAAAGTTTGTGGGCCAACTACGTTGTTGTTGAAGCCATATATCATATCGCTCTTAAGGGCTATCTTCTGAGTTCTCCCAGATTCTCTTTTAACTAATAAAAATATTCCCTCCAGGTCCAAATCTTCACCGTATCCTACCGAAGTATTCTCCATCTCTTCCACTTGGATCTGGACAACAGGATCGACATTCCCTATCCCACTACACGCGGTCAACAAAAGGACAGGCAATAAAACAGACATTATTAGTAAAGTTATTTTTCGCAAAACAGACATTTTTCTCCAGTAAGCGGGCATATTTCCAGATATTAATATTATATATTATATAAATATAAATGGCAATATGTACGCGTGTATATAAAGCTGAGATTGGAGTGAAATTTTTATGTATTTTATTGTGAAGAATTGGGATAAATAAAGTGCTGTCCAATCACTGGATACTTCTCAAACACCTCTCTTCAAAAAAAATATAAAAACTAAGAATTGTCTATAAATGCAGAAATTTCTTATGCAAAAGCACCGCTTAAATATCTTTTACTTCTTGTTTCTGGTCTGAAAGAAGTTTAATCGCCAATTTAATATTGTTGGTAGTAATATTTTTTACACCCTCAGTTATAAGCATTTTCAACGTTGACTCATCATCAACTGTGTACACAGATAGATCTAACCCGATAGCACGTGCTTTTTCAAGAAAAACGTTACTGATATATATTTTTGAAACATTTAATCCAGCAATATCACTGCAGTTCAGGCTATCTAAAAACTCCTTTAATTTGGCTAAATTTTCTGTTCTAGGGGGTCCAAACTTTGAAAAATAGAATGTATCGTTAACAAATAATCTCATACCTTTAAGATGCTGAATTTCCTTCTTAGAAACCAATCCGGTAATGTAAATCAATCCTTTTGCGCCTAATTTTTCAGCTAAATCTCCGACCAACTTGACAGTATTCTTTCTCTTCAGGTCACAATTTACTTGGATGTTATTTGCGACACAATAATTTAAAACATAACTCAACTCTATCCTGTCTTTTTTTAAAAATGGAATTCTGGTATGCCCAAGAATAAGTGAGTTTCCTCTTCTCCTGATATCTACTTCAATGGCATCAAACCCTTTTATTTTGAGCATCTCGTTAAAATACCGATAAGTGTTCCTCCCGGTTCCCATCGCTCCGCCATGTGCAGTAAGCATATCAACCTCCTAACTAGTACCCTACAAAAAATGGGCTAGATATTAGTATATCAGAAAAAATATCATTGATTAAACCTGAAATTTTTATAGCCAGAAACCCTTCTCCTATTTCTATTGTCTTAGCAAATCCTCCATAGGAAATATTGGAAGTGATTTCTTGTCCAAGAGAATTCCCCACCAAACTAATTGTCTTCGGGATAACTTCATAACAACTATAACATTTTTTATCTTTCTCAATTTCGCAAACTAAAACATATTTACCTGGAGGGACAGATTCGCCAAGATAGTAATTTTTCCCTTCTATCGATTTTAGGAAAAAGAAGGCTTTAACACCCGTAGAAACATAAGTGTTTCTCAGCTTCAATCCTTGAATCACACCTTCAGTATTTTCTTTTTCGGTAGCTACATAGGTTGCAGCAAAAATAGCATCTTCCTTGGTATCTCTGTGCCAATCCCTTCCATACACTGCCGCAAGCTTGTATCCTTTCTCCAATATATTGAAATAGCTTTTTACTGCGTTTTTATTAGATTCACTCGTTCCTGGAAATTCTCCCGACCATATTTCATATCCCGTCAAGGAGGAAAAGTCTTGGATTGCAAATTGATCGCTGCACCCAGTACAAACGGGAGTCCCAACACGAAAAGGATGTGCTAGAAAAGTGAGGTCTCCTGATTCTTTCGCAAGCCTTATTCGGGACTCGATAGTAAATGGGTTTATTTGTCTGTAATCAGGGTCGAACTTTCCTCCGATTACCGTCATGTGCCCATAGAAAGTCGTCCATTCAATTCCCGGCAAAAAAATAAGGCCTTCTTTTTGGGCAGCAGTTCCAGTTTCGCTACATCCCGAACTAGTGTTATGGTCGGTAAGAGAAAAACCAGACAAACCTACTTTCTTTACCCTGCTTACCAAGTCATTTGGGGAAAAAGAGCCATCACTGTGCAAAGTATGCGTATGCAATTCTATGGGTAAATATTTCATTTCTTCCTAATTAGTATAGTTCTTTATAATCATTTTTGGATTCAGCAAACCCTTTTCTATTAATTATTATTTTATTCAATCGATTCAACCAGCAATTTGTATTTCAATCTGGGACTCGCAATACAGTGACTGCTGATACAAACCCTGTATAACCCTGGTAAAATGGGCACAGGATTAAACCCATATTCAGCCTTCTGCTCAGAAATATATATTTTCTGTTCCAACTTATGTCTATGAGCATTTCCTATCATACCTTTTGGTCCATCGAGAGAAAGGGTAAGCAAATTATTAACAGGTAGAGACTTTTTTGCATCCTCTAGATCTATATCTCTGCCAACTTTTAAATATGCTCCAACAATCCTTTCAACACAATCATCTCCTCCGTAATTTCCAGGTTCATACGAAAAAATAATAGACAATGCTGTTACTTTGTCTCTGACCAAAAAAGGATGGTATGTGTGTTTGCTCTCATCTTTGAAAGTAAGTTCCCTTTCTTCTCTAAGTAAAATCATTTTTTCACACCATTATGCAAACATATGTATCTTGTACTTAAGCAACGTAGTTTGCCAAGCAAAAAAATTTGTTAATTAGTATCTTCTTCTCTTTCTGTAAGCCATCGCTTTATTATACTCAAAATGTGCATTTCTTTTTAAAAAGGTGATAAAATCAAATGCTCCTTTAAACTTGTCCGTATCAACCATGTTAAGGGGACAATAGACCTTGCCTAAACTCTTTAGTGTGGGCAAAAACTTATTAAGTCTAGCAAGAAACTCTTTGTAGTCCAACATATCTTTTGGAGTCCATGAAACCTCAGATAATGCTTCCATTCTTGGGTAAAGCTGAAAATCCAATCTCTGCTGTGTGGGAACCCATTCTGTCCATAAAGTTGCCTCAATCCCTAATATTGCTTTATTATGGTCCTTGATTCCATATTTCTCTTCATCAAAATTATATGTATCTTTTAGATTTACTTTCGAGTAAGGCATATCAAAGTAAAAAGATTGATGTTTGCTAATTATTACATTCTTACCATCATCCAACCAGGAATTAATCTTGGGATCACTTTTTGCAGTCCAGTATTGTGCAATTATCGAATTTTCAAGGTTATCGCTTTTTAAAACTTCGTTCCATGCGATCAATCTCTTGCCTTTTCGTTTCAAATACACTGCAATTTTGTTGTTGAAATATCCTTGTAACTCCTCCTCGTCTTTGAGTTTATTGTCTTCAATCATCTTCTGACAATTAGGGCATTTTTTCCACTCAGTCTTTGGAGCCTCATCCCCTCCGATATGAAAATATGGAGAAGGGAATAATTTGGATAATTCGTCTATAACGTCATAAATGAACTTATATGTAAAATCCTTCCCAGCACATGCGATTATGTCTATTTCCCCGGGATTATTTCCTCTATGCAGGACAAAAGGTTCAATAGATTTGTTGAAACATCCTAATTCTGGATAAGATGCTATTGCAGCGGCTAGATGTGCGGGCATATCAATCTCAGGGACAATCATAATATTTCTTCTTGCAGCATAACTAACGATTTCTTTTATCTCATTTTGAGTATAAAAACCCTCATGTGGATTCCAATCGATTATATTGCTCCCCCAAGCCTTGCTTTGAGTCCCGGCTCTATAAGAACCAACTTGTGTTAGTTTTGGGTAACCCTTAATTTCAATCCTCCATCCATTGTTGTCCGTTAGATGCCAATGTAAAACATTTAGTTTGTGCATTACCATCATATCGAGTAAATTTTTTACAGCTTCCGGACCATAGAAATGTCTACTTTCATCTAGCATTAATCCTCTCCAACTATATCTTGGATAGTCTTCAATCTTGACAGCATGCATCGTAAGAACTGAAGGTTTATCAATTAGGTCAGAAAGTACCAATTGTCTTATTGTCTGCACAGCATAAAGAGCTCCTGCTTTGGTGGATGCAAATATGTTCATCCTATCAATATCACAGTCAATTTCATACCCCTCATCTTTAATCTTTCTATTAACATAGAAGCATATATTGGCGGTTGTGCTAATCACTACATTTAACCTATAACCACAAGTTTGTTCAATAATATCAATCAACCGATCTCTAGCGTAAGCAAGAGAGTCATCTGCATAAATTGACGTAGAGGAGTTTATTATAAACTCACCATATTGTTCTTCGCATTTAACTGGTTTTGGAATAACATTAATCATTTCTTTTTCCTTCCCATAACAACACCCCTATTGAGGCAATTCTATTTAATCCTGTCGGCATGCAAATATAGTTTTTCATTATCCGTTATATTTTTTATACTTGTTTATTTCCTTACATCAATTAACAAATCTATTTTCGGTCCTTAATCTTTTTGTATTTTTGAGTTGGACAAACAGCATCGTAAGCAGGCCTAATAATTTTCCCGGTATTAGATAGTTCTTCAATTCGATGAGCGGTCCATCCTGAAATTCTAGAAACTGCAAAAAGTGGGGTATAGAGTTCTATAGGGATATCCAGCATTTTATATATAAAACCAGAATAGAAATCAACATTAGCGCAAACACCTTTATAAATTCTTCTTTTCTCCGGAATTATTTCAAGAGAAATCCTTTCCACTCTTTTATAGAGATCGTACTCCTCTTGCAATCCTTTTTCCTCCGCAAGTTGTTTTGCAAAGCTTTTTAGAATTCTTGCCCTTGGATCACTTTTTGTATATATCGCATGTCCCATCCCGTAAATAAGTCCCGTATTGTCGAATGCTTTTTTGTCAATAATCCTAGATAAATAGTCCCTCAATGCTTCATCGCTTTTAGTATTAATGTTTTCTTTTATATCATTCATCATTTGTACCACTCTGACATTAGCTCCCCCATGTCTTGGTCCCTTCAAGGACCCAAGGGAAGCAGAAATAGCCGAGTAAGTATCTGTGCCGGTGCTAGTAACAACATGATTAGTAAAAGTACTATTATTACCGCCCCCATGCTCGGCATGTAAAACTAAACATAAGTCTAGCAACTTTGCTTCAAGGGAGGTATAGTTTTGATTAGGTCTCAATAGATGAAGAATGTTTTCAGCCGTAGAAAGAGAGGGATCCGGTTGATGTATTATCAAAGTTCCGTCGTCAAAATAGTGTTTATAAACCTGGTATCCATAAACTGAAAGTAGCGGGAATCTCGAAATAAGTTTTAGGGACTGTTTTAATACGTTTTCTACTGAAATATTGTCAGGATTATCATCATATGCGTATAATGTCAAAACACTTCTAGCAAGAACATTCATCATATCTAATGAAGGACGTTTCATAATTACATCTCTGACAAAACTCAATGGTAAACTTCTATATCCCCCCAAAACAGAGTTAAACTCTTCCAGTTGCTTGTCAGTAGGCAATTTACCGAAAATCAGTAGATAGGTGGTTTCTTCAAAACCAAACCGTTTTTCGGAGACAAAACCTTTCACAATCTCATCGATAGAGTACCCACGGTAAAATAATTCTCCATCTATTGGAACCATTTCGCCGTTGACTTCTTTTTTCGAATTTATCGCAGATATATTTGTTAAACCAACAACCACTCCCTTTCCGTTAATATCCCTCAACCCTCTCTTAGTATCATGCTGCTCATAAAGTTCAGGGGCAATCAAAGATTGTTTATATGCGTTTGCGGCGTAGGTTTTCAACCTTGGTTTTATGTCTGATTCGGTTGTAGAAAAATTGTCTTTATCCATAGTAGTATCCTCCTTCAGGCACTTAATTATTTATATAATCTTATACAATTATATACTAAAAAGTCAATTACATACAGTAATTAGGGAATTAGAGCAAATCAGTATTTAAAAGATCAACCATATTCATCTATAACAAAAAACCTATGAAAGGACAGCTTAGCTTGAAAGTATCCTAGATTAAGAATTCATATTCACGAAAAATCTTCTCAGGAAAGTTCAATCAACATACTGCAAAAAACGAGATAAATTCTTGTTTTTAAGCCCAATTATATAGAGGATGTTAAAACCATTCTATTTCGAAAATTACTTAGTAAATATACCCGAAAAAGCTAATGGGGAAATGTGAATTATTGCCTTGATAATATAAAGTTAACACACGATTTTAGTAACCCTATGTTGATAAATTGGTTACCTTTATTACTTTTTTTTACTCATCCTTGAAGCGAATAATTCTCCTCTTGTTTCTGAATTTTATTGCCGCAGATATCGCAATAAAGATTCCAACCAAAGCAACGGCGCTGCCAACTCCAATATACAAATAAAGCATGTTAAATGTCTCTGTCTCGGGCTCAAGAAACATTACTGAGACTAGATTCTGAACCTCGAATGTTACCTCATTCCCATTTAGTTCAGGGGCATCCAGTAACACCATATCTCCTGATGAGGATACTCCGAAAAACTTAAATTCAGAATACCTATTAACTTGATCTTCTGAAAGAGTCAATGTCATTGTACTTACTCCTGATTCAGAAACTGGCTCTCCATCAGAGTCTATAAACTTGATTAAAAACATAGAATTAATCTTCGTATTAATGATTTCTGAGTATTTCAATTTTGCAGCTTCAAACTTTCCTGCATTGTTTTTATAATCTAGTCCAGAAGTAACTGGAGCACAAATACATTCAATCCCTTCCTCAAAAACTCCTGTTACCCTAATATCCGTATTACTTGAAACCGGCTGTAGCTGTATTGCCAAAACAGTAACATCTAGAGGCATATACGTAAAATAATAGTTGTCGGCACGAGCTCCTGAAGGATATACCCCCTCTTGAACTCCTACTGAATTATCAAACTCAATTTCGGGAAGTCTTTCTAAATTCGAAGGATCTTCACCTTCTACAAACCCTTCGTATCCAAACATGTATTGTACTGTTCCGTTAAGTGGGAGTTTTATATTTGGGTGGCTAATAATCAATTCCTTCTTTTCAATGGTAATTGTTGTATTATTAGTGTTTGAAATAAAATAATTTCCATTAGCAATTGTCACAGTCGCTCTATACTCCCCAGCGTTAACCACATCCCCGTTATAAGAAATAGAATCAAATAACCCGTCATTTCCTAGAACTCCTGTGAATTCATAGGTCATTTCTTTGTGGTTGTTTCCATCATACTCAAAAGTATTTTCCCCAGTAAACCTAAGATTAAGAGAAACCCTAATGGGTAAAACTGAAATATTAAACGAGCTTACTTTATAGTTTCTATCTGAAGGATTAAATATAGCTTCTGCTATAAATGTTGCAGAATTCACAAAAGACGGTTTGATTTTATCGTTTTTCCAAGAGAAAGTCCCTGGAATAATTATTTCCTCCCATCTTCCCTGAGAAACGAAGTATTGACGTCCTCTTGCCTCTGCTAGCGCGGGCATTTCAGAAGACTGAGCTGTTCCATATAAACTTTGAGACAAAGTATTTCCATATCTCGTTCTAACTTGAATAATATTTAAAAATTCAGGTGAAACAGGGAGTATTCTTAGAGTTGCATTAACTACAGTGATTACTTCTGAGTAATTAGAGGAATTGTGTCTAAAGGCTAATTCTCCTAAAGCTGCATAATATGAATAATCTGCGTAAGGCGAGGATATACCCTGTTTATAGGCATTTTCCCCAAGGGCTCTCAGAACGGTCCCTTCTAACTCAATTGATTCAATTGTGTCCTGGAATTTCAACCCTTCAACGGAGTACGTAGGAATCGGGTCCGGAGCTCCAAAGAGCTTAGTCTTTGGATCTATCCTAATAGTAATTCCAGCTGGTGTAATTGAATAAACTCCAGGAGTAAAAGCAATCTCATAGTTGGGATTAACCTCGATCAAATTTCCTATATTGATTGCATATTCTCCACAATCTAGTCCAGGATCTCTGACTAAATCGCCCAATATTTCACCCTCTCCGATTTCTTCAACAAGCGTAAAAGTGAGAGCAGCCTCTTCCTCGCCATAAACGTGAGTCTTATCGTCAGCAATAATTGAAACATTCATTTTTAAAACATTAAACGAAATTTCCACCAATTCATCAATAGTAAACTCATACCCATCAGAAGAAGCATCCTGACTCATTACTAATTCATATTCATCCGCATTATACATAGTCTCACTATCATAATCAGCTGAAAAATCATTTGAGATAATACTTACCGTCGGTGGAATAAAACCAGTAGGCACAGGGGTAAGATTTCCGTTAAATCTAAAAATTAAATCATAGGTATTCCCGTATATAATCTCGGCCGAATCTAAAGAAAGGTCCATCGATACCTTATTAATTGTTAGATAGAAGATACTTGAGAGTGCTTCATTATAATTTCTGCTCTCTGCTTTTGTTGCCGTTAAATATACGAGCCCTGCCTTTGATGGGGTGAGAATATCCTCAAGTATAGTACAAGTCCCAGTTGGGTCCTCCCCATTCGGACCTAATCCAGATGAAAAGGTAACTTCTCCAGTCCCACTACCTCCCGAAATATTAAGTTCAACTGTATCCGTAAAATCAATTTCAGAAATATCGTCTGGGAGTGTTATTGTAATCAGACTTTGCTCAGCCCGTAAAATAACAAAGTTAATACTCGGATTAGCTAGGTAATAATTTTTTTCCGTTTCTGGATCAAGACCATATATTAATCCTTCTTGAACATATGAAGTATATTCCCCTCCTTCAAAAGGATTACCAGCCATAGCGCTTCCATTCTCCCAATGCTCCAAAGTCAACGCATGCTTATTACCTTCTATATCAGAAAATTCCGCGCTATACGACATTATTCTGCTTGGATTATAAACTAAGCTACCTGTACTCTCCGGAACATATTTTGATTCATCGAATCCAATATAAGTTACCTGACAAGCTCTTGGTAAAATATAATAACTCAATTGTTCAAGGGTTCCTTCCGGATTCTCCGGATCAGAAAAATATATCTCAAAAATGTTTCCATCAGATACATCTCCAAAAGTTACACTAAGTAAATACTCCCCTGAATTTGGACTTACAATACCCGCTTCCGGGGAATAAGAAAAGGACGGGGCCTTCTTAAGTTCCATCTCTTTAGGGAAAGTACTTGACCTATAATCAATGTAATAGACTAAAGGAGGAGAAGGAGAAAGACCATCATATTGTTTAGATAGAGATGATTCAACTACTACCTTAATAACTCTTTTTGAGATCCCGCCATATGGGCCTTCAACGGATTCTGGTACGATATAGTTATCCTTAGAACTTCCCCTCAAAGCGAACCTGACTTGAACATTTATAGTCTCATTGGGGCTAACATCTGGAGCTGCATACGAAATCTCCGCGGTCACTTCCAGCCTAGCAAAATTGGAAGAATCGACACTTGCAATACCGTTTACTTTTTCTTGTACCACCTCGGTGCTCTGAAAAATCCGATCCCCAAATGAATCAACTCCCCCGATACCGTCAAACTCTTTTACAGTATCCACAACTGAATGATCCGCCTCTGTAAAAACCACCGTAAGTTGCTTGGGGGTTATTACATATTCTTTATCAAGTTTTCCTCTCACTATTCCGTCCTTAGAGTAGACCACAGCATATTTTCCATTGTTTGTGACATTGATTGGCAAAACACCATAGTAATCAACTAACGCAGTGAAACCCTCTGGCCCCCCTCCAGCTAAATCAGTCTCTTGATTGAAAGCATATACCTCTTCACCGGTATAGGTTCTTGGGCTGGGAAACGCTCCCGCAGTAAGGGATATTCTTTCAATAACAATGCAAACTGATGCCAAATTCTCCATCATTTCAGTTCTTAAACTAATCTTTTTTTGATAATTATCATAAAAATAAGTTATATACTCTGGTTGTTCTAAAAGATTTTCCTCTTCATCAAAAAACAAAGAGTCATGTACATAATATCCTTCCGAAGTATCCGATATATCAACAGTAACTGCAAATCTTTGTCCCACCCAGTATTTGCTTGTTAAAGAAGGGACAGCTACGCTGTTAACTAAAACATCTGCACCCAGCAAATTCTCTTTGGTAACAGATATTTCTTTTACAAATCTCAAATAATAATCCAGATTGCGTCTTGTTTCCGAAATCAAGGGGGAATAATTATTCCCTGAAGAAATAATCTCCTCGGAAATCGTTCTATATGAACTATCCCAACCAGGAAGCGGTGTTGCAGTGAAGGTTATTTGCCCTTCTGCATCCATTGATGCAGATACATTCCCATATGTAGCAGAGAGGTGAATTACATTACCTTGTCCGGATGTTCCACTGACTCCGGCGCTCTTCAGAGGGTTATCCAGATACCATACATTCGTAAGAGCTGTGCTTACTGATACTCCAAAAATTCCTTTATGTTTGCTTATTAGTAAAGGATCAATCTCAGAAAATGATACATCGCTGATGATATTTGAGTAAGATCCACCATCTGCCTGTCCTATAACTCCACCACCATAGTCAATACTTGCGGATACTTCTGATCTACTGACAATATTTCTAACCGTTCCTCCTTGGCTAAAACCAACTAAACTACCGACAAAACTCCTTCCGACAAATTTACACGTGCCATCAAGAATAATATTTTTTAGAGTACCGTTAGAAGAGAGATATCCAAAAAGGCCCACATAGGTTTGAGTGACATAAGGGGATTGTGAAAGATCAAAATTTAGGATTGAATGGTTACCACCATCATATGTACCCGAGAAAGGATTAACTGTTTCGTGCCTTCTTCCTATAATAGTGGGTGTTACGCCGGAAAAGTTCAAATCCGCAGTCTGCAAAAATACCTTTCCAAGATATGTTTCTGGTCTTGTGCTGTTTTGAACAGCTAGTGCAAGATTCGAAAAATGTGACGTATTCTCTATTAAATACGGATTATTTTCGGTTCCCCACTCATACTCGTTATGAGTATATCCATACCTTCTTATAGCTACACTGTTTTTAAAAAAATAGTTTTGAAGAAAACCGGACACTGAAGGAACATAATTCTTAATTACCGGAGCATACCAAGCAGAATAATCTGTAGCTAAATACTTGCCTTTCTGCCAACGTGCCTCATAGGATTGACCAAATAATTCTGTCAAAGATTTATCCTGAAAATCCGCAGAATTAAGTCCTGAAAATCTATAATCCGATGCCAATATGTTATCAGGGACGGGGGCACTATCTTTTGATGTGCCATATCCGATTGCATTTAAGTTTGTATAATTGTTGTCCTTGTTGAAATATGAATACAGGGGCGTGCTGTTGTAGCTATCATTGGTATTCATTCTTCCCCCAATAACTCCACCTATATTCCCATTGTAATTAACTCCCGGCCAATAAGCAGAAGATATTTTCGATAAAGAGTATGTCCCGCTAATCCTTCGATAGTTCTTTCCAACAATGCCTCCCACATAGACTCCACTAGCTATGATAGAACCCGAAGAATAACATGTGTCTATGTCTCCACTAGTTCCGTTTTCCGATCCGTTAACCCCAGCGATTCCTCCTACCGAGTTTATCCCTTCTACAGTTCCATAGAAAAAGCAGTACCTGATAGTTCCAAGGTTGGTTCCGACTATCCCTCCCACTTCTGAAACCATACTGTCATCCCCTATTTGTGCGTTTGCTACCCCCAAACCCTCAATCACTGCGGTATTGGCAGTATATCCAAACAGACCTTTCCCCGTAGTTGTTAAGTTTGATATTACATGCGGGACACCACCATATTTTCCCAAAAATTTCCCAGCAAACGGATGAGAGGCCGTTCCAATTGAATAAAATTGAACCCCCTCTTCCATTTCTGACATATCTATATCATCGCTAAGTGCGAAGACTATACCCTGGGTCTCTTCCGGGGTCTCAGGATGATTTACTTTATTACTGAGTTCCAACAATTCATTAACTGTTCCAATTAAAAATGGATCTTGTTCTGTTCCCGAACCAGATAGAGAAAAATCAGCTTGCGCATAAATTGGGGAACTGCTAATGACCGGAAAGCCGTATTGAGTAAAAAAAGTCAAAAACAGTAACATTAAAAGACAAAAAATCAAGCATAATGTTATTGCTTTCTCAATATTCTCTTTTTTTGCTACTCTCATGACATCCATCCGCTTCTAACCTAAATCTAAATAATCTATCATATAAATCGCTCTACTATACTAACAACTAATTATATATTTACAATTCTATCATACTGTATATATGAGTACAACATAAGTTAATTTTTTGATTTTTTACCGAAATTAATATCTTTGTTATCCTTTATATGCTAACCAAATCACTTTCTATGTTTGGTTTATTACGCTTTAATTAGGATTATCATGCCACTATGTGGCTTCAATACTATTTGCTTACCAAGATTTACCTTTTTCCTTTTCTGCATTCCTGATATCTCTAAAGTGTGTATCTTCTTGTTCATAGTGGTAAATCCTAATTTATTCTCTACTCCAATTTCAAATTCAGAAACCGAACTGGAGAAATTATAAAATACCGCGAGCATATCTTCTCCACATAAGTATGAGGAGCATTTGACTTCTGATTTATCAGTCTTTACTGGATTAGAAGAGTCCCAAAACCCCCTGAAAGAAGCCTTGGATACATTAAAATCATCTAAGTGTCTGTACACATCTCCCAGTGCTTCGCTAACATCATATTTTAATCCGTATTTTGGGAGCATAGCAAATAGGAGGCATTTTGAAATAGAGTCGTTTTCTCGGCCAACAACAGCTGTACCATACAAAATCCCCGAACATTCCGCTAAAATTGTTTCTGGATTCTCTGGCATCCCCTCAAAGCTCCGATCGAGCCATATCTTGTCCAGGAAAGGAAGTACATCAGTATAGTAATTAAGAGAGTTTGCAAACCCACTGTTCTCGTTCAACTGATCAGAAATTTGCATCTCGATGATGCCTGGAAAGGCTTTCTTTTTGCCAATTACCTTTTTAATTCTTTCTATTGTTGTTCGGGATAAATTTGCGTCTCTCATGGAAACAGCATCAATGTTGGCATTGTGAACAAGGTAGTTCAACCCTTCTAAGTAGTAATTATCCATCCGAGACCTAGGTGAGGTAACAACCGCATAATCATTCAACCCTTTTCTTTTCCCTGAGGTGTACCTTACTACTTTTGCAAGAAGCACATCCTGTCCAAGTTGTTGAGAGAGCCGTGAGTCGGCATAAGTGCTATCTTTTAACCTTAATATCAACTCTTCTCCAAGAGCCTTGTATGCGTATATTTCTCGATTTTGAATACTTATATCTCTCAGGTTATATGAAACACTAATTCCAAGTCCGTTTTTATGGGCAGTCCTTGACAAAGCAGCAATAGCTTTTACGTATGGGAATGGATAATTAAGATAAGGATTAACTTCTCCTCCGTATGTAAGATTTAAATAAGTCAGTCTATCGTTCTTCGCTCTTTCAATCATTTTGTCATAAGTCGTTGCCAACTGATCCCGGCCTATCCTAAGAGCCAAGGACTTATTTAAATTGACTGGCTTAAAGGGAGTAAAATGGAGGGTAAAGAAAAATTCTTTGCTACTTTTTGCTGGCATAATTATTCTTCCAGTATATGCAGAAAAAAGTGCCCCATTTTCTGTTTTCTCGACTTTTATTCCTCCAAGTCCCCCGTTATCCCAGCTCTCGGGGACCTCTATGGGGCATTGTTTGTAAAACCCTACCACAGTTTTCGACTCACTTGCCCCCTCAAATTTTACTCTTGCGCCGCAATTGACTTTCCCTAAGAAAAACGAGTTTTGGTTGTATTGACTATCCCATTTTTTCTCATAATTTTCTATTGCACATGCCCTCTTTCCAAAACCAATCATAAAATCTGGCGAAAGGTAATACATATTTAAAGCGATGTTGGAAGTGACGACATCCTTTTCTGCAGAAATCTTTACTCTGTAAGACATGGCTCCTTCGTAAAGAAGCACGGCAATAATTTCAATTTTTACTCCGTCTCCTTTCCCATCAGCCATCAATATCCCTTTATTTTGCCTTCCAGCAATTCTGATTTTATTGTATTTTAGCTTTTTTCCTTCAATGACAATTTCCATTGGACGGTAAAATAATGTAGTTTGTATATCAGGTTCAAGAGAGTTTGAATCGTTAAAAAAAGATTCGACGTTATCTACTAGTCCATCGTTACCGAGCTTAATGTTTTTTCCCGAAAATCTAACCTCTTTCCCAACAATATTCAAAGCGTCCAAATCATCGATTAAAGAAATATTGCGAGCAATATTGGAATTCAACCATTTAAGCCTTGACAGGGTCGTTTTGTTGTCCGTTCCCTCATTGAACACTAGTCGGTCTGATAAATCGATTTCTATTATTAGGTCATCCTTCCCAACCCTAATTTTTGTAGAATGAAGACCGATTCCAGATCTAGAAAAATTGAACCCGAAAAATAGAGGTTGTAAGACGCCTTTTTTTACTGACAAGTATTTTTTAAAATTTTCTCCTTCAAATGAAATACCCTCGGTGTTAAAGCAAGTCACAGCTCCGATAATGTCTTTTGTACTACCTTCCAGCGGACCCGTTTGAACCTCTAATTTATCGGTAGTGTAGTCAGGAAGCAACAATAACTGAACAACAAAATATTCATGCCTTGAGGCTGAAAACGAAAACTTTTTCCCTTCTGTCAAATCCTTAAGGATTGATAAGTCTTCGTAATCTTCAATAATACTGGCTCTATCCAATGCAAAAATTTTCATACTGTCTCCAAAATTCCCCTATTTTATTTTTTCACTCATCTTTTCTTTGCTTCTTTTTGGTTGCATAAGATGGTATAAACTCTCTTTTCCGTGAAGCTTTATTTTTAGTATAAAAAATCAAACCTCTTTTATTCTCTACTTTATCTCCTTATTTTCGAATGGAGTAGTAACATCCGTAAAAGGCACCATGACAAATGACATGCCATACTTTCTATCCGCAGGAAGTCTATACTCTGGCATGGTCTTCGGCCCGCAGCTATTGCTACCTATCCCTGACATAAACCCATCTACTGAAACATAAACAGTACCTGAATCAACAATGTCCTCTCTATGTCTACATTTTGCAAGTTCCTGATCACTTATTGTCTTAACTCCAACATTTAAAAAGTCTTTATCCGCTAGGAACATTATCCCGAAGCCTTTCTCGTTTTTAAGCGATAAATATCTTACCTCTGTTCTGTTCCCACTCTCCTGAGGCCTTATGTAAGGTTCGAGGAAATCCTTGGCATTTTTAGAGAAAACGCCTAGTTTTACATGTTCTTTAAAATCAGGATAGCTCTCGTAAGGGCCATTTCCATAATACACAGCTTCAGAAAACTCCCCTCCCATTTCTACGGTTTTTCCAACCCTGGGTAATTCGGGTAGATACTTTTTTGCTGGAGTCATCTCTGAATTAACCTTAACAATTCCTCCTGAAGAAATATCGTAAATATCTTTTACAACAAAAAGTTTTTTATTTTTTGAAACCAGAATATATTCAAAACAAATACTCTTTGAATCCGAGTTGAGGATTTCCGAATACTTGATCTCTGTTCTAGTTGTATCATCGTAACCTTTTCGAAGCCATTTTCTTTTAATATTGACATCATTATCGATAGGAGCCCTAAATATGTTGTGATAAATCCTTCCCTTACAATCATTGTCTCTCAAAGGTTTATTTGCCAATAACTCTTTGCCTTGAATAGAGTAACCTACAACCGATGCAGTGGTCTTATCGAATCTGATATTTCCACTTCCAAAATCAACGTTTATAATATTTCCTGCATACTTAACCTTGATATCTGAGTTTCTGAGGGTTGGTGTCTTTGTTATACTCTCACCAATAATCAGTTGGTCTCTTCCAACAAATTTATTATTATCGAAATATTCTATTTGAATACAACAATCACCATCGTAAGTCTTGTAATTGAGGTCATATTTACGGGTCTTCCCAGGATCAATTTCGGATGGAAGTTCAAATTCAAAAGATTTCTCTCCCTCAATCAAAACTATCCCTTTGATGGTGAGATAATCTGAATTTTTAAAACTATTCAGATTCTTTAGCTCAATTATCCCTGGCTCTAATAGCTTTGCCCTAATGGGTCTATAAACATTTTTCATTTGGTGCGCACCTGTGTGAGGAGTACGATCGGGGAAGAATAGTCCATCAACGCAAAAATTCCCGTCATGTAAATATTCTCCGTGATCCCCACCATAAGTATATTTATATTTTGCATCATCTCCGTGCTTCACTGCGTGATCAACCATTTCCCAAATACATCCCCCGAGAAGACAATCATTATCCCAAATTACTTCCCAGTACTCCTTTAGATTCCCAGCAGATACACCCATTGCGTGAGCATACTCCACCATAAAGAAAGGTTTGTTCGCATATGCCTTTGGATTTATCCCAGATGATATACTGTTTCCCGCAACTTTTTTGAGTTGCATAACAGAAGGATACATCGATGCCCCTATGTCATATGCGCCTCTCATTGAGTGGCAAGCGCGTTCATATAATATTGGTAAGAGAGTTAGTTCTTTTAATTTTTTGTAACAATAATCTTGACATTTAATTCCTGAGCTTTCATTTCCTAAAGACCAAATAATTATGCTGGGAGAGTTTCTGTCACGGTAATACATTCTTTCAACTCTATCCCACAAATGATCTTTCCATTTTAAATTGTTGCTTATTTCTCTGGGATTATATAAGCCATGAGTTTCTATATCGGCTTCTTCAATCAAATATATCCCATACAAATCCGCTAATTCTGTCAAAAGTGGATCCGGCGGATAGTGGGAAGTTCTTATTGCGTTAACATTGAAATCTTTGCAGAGAAGAATATCTTTTTCGATTTCTTTTGCGGTAAGGCAATACCCTTTTTCGGGATGGGTATCATGGTGATTAACTCCCATGATTTTTATGTTTTTCTCATTCAAAAGCATCACTCTGCCAGATATCTTAATTGATTTAAAGCCCACATTCTTAATGATGCTCTCAAAAACCTTGCCTTCTACGATAAGATTAATTGTAAGCTCATACAAATTAGGGGTTTCAGCGCTCCACTCTTTAACATCTAAGTTTGGAAACATAATTTTTGTGGTTTGATTAGCCTCGCAAATTTTACTTTCGATAATTTTCCCTTTGTATCTCAAGGTTGCTGAAATCTTCGATTTATCTGGATTTACTATATCCGCTGAAATAATAGTATCGTATGTCCCAGAATTGTTTTTTGTGGTAAAAAAATCAATATCAAATATATAACTTTTCTCACATACATATAGTAAAACGTCCCTAAATATCCCATTATTCCTAAACATATCCTGATCTTCCAGGTAGGAACCTGTGCACCATTTATGGACAACTACTACTATTTCATTTTCACCTGATACAAGAAAGGAAGTGATATCATACTCAGCAGTATTGTGAGATCCCTCACCATATCCAACATATTTTCCATTGCAATACAGTTCAGAACTACTAGACACCCCAAGGAAGGAAAGTATGTAATTTTTTGATACATCTGCTATGGTAATTTTTTTCCTGTACAACCCTATGCTGTTGTATTGTTTTTTCCCTACTTTGTAAGAATTCCCATTTATATCATCCCCATATGTCCCCTCGCAACTACCAACAGGAACTTTCGGAGGTTTAGGATTAAATGGATAAATAACGTTGGTATAAAACGGAGGCTCGTATCCGGTAAACTGCCAGCATGAAGGCACTTTCACTTTATCAAACGTTTGATTATCTGTGTCAAGATTTCTTGGGACATCATCCATCATGCAAAAATACAAAAAATCCCAATCCCCGTTTAAACACTTTACGCGGTCACTCGAATATCTTTTGTCCGTAATATGAGATTCTCTGCATTTGTCTTCATCTGAAAAAGGAATAAAATATGACCTGGCTTTAAGCCTGTTGTGATTAATAATTTTAAAATCTTTGTAATTGTTCCTTCTAATATTATAGAGCATCTATTCCTCCTTCATGTTAATACTTATTAAAGCTCATATGCTACATATTCTTCTGCAATCTGAGGTCTTGAACCAGGGCCACCCGAAGCAGACAGAGTTTCAATTGATGGCAGAGGAACTTTTGTTATTTCAGAATACACAACTTCTGAGGTAATCCCTGCCAAGCCCCCGGCGTATACCCCTCCCGCGCTTCTGATTTCAATAATAGCTTCTATAGTAATTCCACGAAAAGCCATTTCCCATACAGTACTATTCTCTGCTCTACCTGAAAAACCACCTGCATGGAGGTTGCAACTTCCAGATCTAATATACATTTCTCCGAAATATCCTGAGTTTATCATCCCGTGATTAATAACGATCCCGAATATACCTCCAGCAGAAATAGTGATTCCGTCGCCCCCACCCTTAACATCTATATTGATGTCACTATAGCTGTATAGTTTCTTTCCTGTGTCAAGTGCCTCTATTATCACTGAGGGGGCATATTCTTTCTCGAGACTTCCGGATATTCCTCCAGCTGCGATACCGCTAATATCATTTTCATCACTAATCTCGACATTAACTTCCCCCAAAGAATAGCATAGTTCAAATGTGACATTTTTTGAGATACCCGATATTCCACCCACAAAAATATAACCATTACCTGTTGCATGTAAATCAACATCAGTTTGACAATAACTAACCTCATTGACAATATCAGTATTTCTTATCCTAGCTGAACAAGATGTATCCCCAAGCAAGCCTCCAAGAGCATATAACCCCTCGTTACTACCAGTTTCAAGATTTATTATGCCAGTCGAAATACAGTACGTTATTTCAGTGTTATAAGCCCTATCTGCGAGCGTTCCGAAATATGAACTCTCCGAAGAGGAATAACAATCCGCCGAAAACTTATCCAATGTTAACGAAGAAATAAATGCATTTTCGGGGAATGTAAATAATCCGGATTTGTCCCCTGAAAATCTAAGGTTACTGATTTTTTTATGATTTCCATAGTATTTTCCGGAAAACCCTTCGATTTGTAGAGTTTCGCCGACCATATCGATATCTTCTGTTTGTATATAGATTTCCTGACTTCCCGGGAGTATCGACATAAGTTCTTCTTTTGAAGTAATATAAACAGAAGATTCAACAGTTGTAATAGATATTTTGCATATCAATTCTCCATTTGATTTAAACTCCACTGTACTCACTCTTCCTGGGGTTCTTAATTCTTCGTTCTCAGAAAAATATATCCTCAAATCGCTCCCAACCATCGGGCCTTCGTCCCCTGAGTAAACAATATCCAGACTCGAATAATCCCTATTCCCCAACCACGACGAGTCGATAACGTATCCATTTTCATCGCTAATATCAATTGCATAACTATACTCTTTTCTAATTGGGATTGAGTAATCATTCTCGGGATCGGTATCTTGTGGATATAAATACTTGACAATCAATATTGTGGTAACAACAACGATTGCGACAAAAACAACTGAAACAATAGAAATAATAAGAACTTGTTTTTTGGAAATTCTGCTATGCTTCTTTTCCTTGGGAGTAATTGAAACATCTTCCTTAGGACAATCTTTCGCCTTAGGCAAATTATTCTCATCAATAATCTGGGGATTGGTTTGTTTCTTGTCCACTCTACTTAACTGTCCTTATGTCCAACTCTTAAAAAATGATGTAAACGAATTGTACATATTATATAATAATACGTGCGCGCAATCAAGGTAATTGTATTCCCTTAAAATTGTCGCATATGTGTTTATATTTTCTATAAAACCAACTGGCTAACACGTCACTACCCCTCACATCATCCAATGAAATAACCCCTGATTTCATTAAATTTCGCTAGCCTAATTACAAAATGTGTTTTTGGTAATATTATATTATTATAAAAAATAGGTATCAATATATATATTTTGGGTTGCCCTTTTCGATATTTTTTATAAAAAAACAGAGACTGGAACCAGCCTCTGTTTGTGGCGGAGAGAGTGGGATTCGAACCCACGGAGCTATTCCTAGCTCACACGATTTCGAGTCGTGCGCGATCGACCGGACTCTGCCATCTCTCCATGACTTATCCATAATACAATATTAGCGCATCCTTGTAAAATCTTTTTAAATTTCTTACTACTCCAACTATCTTTCCTCTTTATTTAATTATGTAGCAAGTGTATAGTAATCCTACAATATCTAAATGCCTAACTAGTTGTTGATAATCTTGTCTATACATATATCATGTGTTATACTAAATAAAAATTTGCTTACAGAGAGGTTTTCATGCGAAAAATTATTGCAGTAATTGGAAATTCCAAAGCCCCGGAAGGATCTAAAAATTATGACATAGCTTTTTTACTAGGGAAGCTAATTGTTGATAATGGTTACAGATTACAATGCGGAGGGCTAAACGGAGTGATGGGTGCTGCTTGCAAGGGAGCACATTCTTCAAATAAATATACCGAGGGAGATGTAATTGGAATTCTCCCGGGATTTAATACAAGTGAAGCTAACGAATACATCGATATTCCTATAGCGACAGGTTTAGACCTATATAGAAATGTTATTGTTGCTAATGCAAATGCTGTTATTGCTGTAGGAGGTGCTGCAGGAACTCTCTCCGAAATCGCAAATGCCTGGGCTTTAAAGAAGTTGATTGTAGCCATGAGTTCTTCTGAAGGCTGGGCTGCAAAGGTCGCAGGAAAGCCTCTTGATGATAGAGTCAGATATCCGGACATCCCCGATGATAAGATTTATACTGCTGAAAATCCCGAAGAAGCTTTATATATTATTAACCAAAATCTGAAAAAATATGAGGGATCCTACACAAGAATTACCCCACATAATTGAGCCGAGAATATTTTTTACACTATTATTTACATCTTGATTATGCCTTCACCCTTCCACACAATAAGTAATTAATTGAACTTATCACTCCTTTGTTATATAATTAAAATACGTAAACTTTATTGAGGTATAAATGCGCAACCTTGCCGAACAAAAGAGAGTAGTAGTTCCAGTTATATGGGCGTTTGCTATGGCGGTATTATTTGCCATATTTTTTCTTGTATTTTTCTGGAATTATTTCGTAATTAACGCCTCACTTTTTGGATATCGCACATACGATTTTATGGATGTCACAAAAGAGTTTGAATATGATGATATTGATGAGGGAGAATTTATGCGTAGCGTTGAAAAAGGCAGCAAGATTCTCTTAAAAGAATACAATCCCGAATTAGATGAACTCCAGAAAAATGATATATTCGCTTATTATGTTACCGAGAACACCGTAAATAGAGTAGTTACTCAAATATTTGTTAGTTCAGAAACTGATATAGATGGTCAAACCATATACACTTCACACAATATTGACGATATGACCCTCAACACTTACACGATTGATTCAGGCAAGTTACTAGGTAAATGGGTTGCTCCAATTCCTTACCTCGGATATGCAACCTTCTATTTGACTTATTTTAGCTGGCTATCATATGTATCTCTGGCCGTCCTAGCTTTGATAATGGTTGGAATCCCAGTAATTGTTGCTATACATCGTGCAAGAATGAAAAAAATTGGAAGTCCTTTCCCAGAGGGAGTAAATGTAAATAGGTTGTCGACTGAAAACCTATATATTTACGAGAACATTAAGAGTTTTGTAAAAAGTGGAGGAATGAGAGTCGAAAAAGGATATGATGCAGATTTAGTATACATTGGCAAATATCTTTTTGGCATTCTTCATTGTACAAATGGCCATATGTATTTTAATATAAACAAAAACTTTCAACGCTATGATGACCATATTGACCGTTCTGGATACATATGCATACCCCACTCAGCTTACCTAGAGAAGGCTCGCAAGCGAATTAATAGTATGTATCGAGCATATTTCCTTGACACCGCTAGACAAGTAAGAACAGCTGGGATGGTCCCGCCAAGACGTCCTGCGCCAAGAATTACGCATGCTGATATAGAATTCCAAAGGCCAAGAGTTCAAGGGACAAGACGATAATATTTGCTTTAAGCCTACATCATATATAAAAATGTTTTGTATGAAAAATTAGCCCTTCTCCAATGGAAAAGGGCTTTTATTTTATATTTCTTGAATATTCAACTTATTTAGGAATACAAAAGAGAAAAATTTCATTCCATTTCATCAAGAGACAATTCAAATCCCTCAATAAAGTTATCCATGAAGTACTGGACCTCCGGAAGACCAATGGAGTCAATTTTCTGTTTTATTGTTTTCTTTGCTTTTAAAAACTCTTTGTTGCCTGACTTTAACTCATCCAAGCACTTTATATATGCTGATATTTTATCAGCAGCGGAGACTAATTTATATTCAATCGTGTTTTTGTCTGGCTCGAGGATCTCTTTATATACTCCTCTAAGTTTCTCGGGAAGCATGGACAATAACTTATCGTTTGCAACCTTTTCCAAAGACTTGTATGCCGTCCTGATCTCAACATTGAAATACTTTACAGGGGTAGGCAAATCTCCTGTTATAACCTCGTTTGCATCGTGAAATACTGCTAACTTAACACAATCGCCGGTATTTGCATTCCCCTCGAAAATAACATTATTTATAACCCCAAGAATGTGGGCTATTTGAGCAACCTGCTCGGAATGCTCCATTATATTCTCTTTTATTGTGGAGTGCATCAAGCTCCATCTCTCGATGAACTTCATCCTATTCAGATAAGAAAAAAAGTTATAACTCATCAATCCTCCCTCATTAAGACATTTTGACAATTATTCTCAGGAGAGTATCCATCGCAGCATCAGCAACATCTGCAGTTCGGTTTAAGTGACGATAAATTTCCCTGTATTTGAAAATCTTTCGATGATCTTCCTCATCGAAAAGAACCGCCAAAGATTTAGTTGCCATATCTCCGACCTTATTTTCGAGAGATTTAACAAATATTGCTTCATCCTGGGATATAGATCTATGTTTTTCCATATGAGATATGGCCAGAATAATATGTTCGGTCATGTCTAAAAGAGTTCCGGTAAGTTCTATCATATTCTCATCTGGGACTACTCCATAAGCACGTATCTCATCCACGGAGGTTTTTGCATAGTCTAGAATCTCATCAAGTTCACTACTTAGTTTGAACAGGTCTTCCCTATCCAGGGGTGTAATGAAAGTATTGTCAAGCTCATCAGTTAAAATTCGCCTTGCCATATCTCCTTCTTCTTCAGTCATAATAACCTTTTGTGCCATACTTTCATCATGTGTAATACAAAACTCTTGGAGCTGTTTCATCCCTTTCGAGCAAATTTCAGCCTGTGCTAACAACATGTCATAAAAATTATCTCTTTTTTTATTTCTGAATTTCAGCATTTTTCACCTCTTTTCTCTAAAACCTATATATTTGATAATCTCCCTATCCGCGATAAATTTAAAATGGAATTCCCATAATGGCGGAAGTAATAACATAAATCAATGCGCCAATCATGCCTGAAATTGGAAGAGTTAACGTCCACCCAATAAGTATATTTCTAGCTTTCTTCCATTGAACGGCATTTACCCTATCAGCTGCCCCTGCTCCAATTATTGAAGCAGTCATTGCCTGTCCAACTCCCAGTGCTATACCAGTCATATTGCTTAATTCCGCGATTATGCTTGCCGTTAACTGGGCTGCGACCGAGTGAATTGGCTCAACCTTGAACAATTTTTTACCAGTGGTCAAAATAATATTTGTTCCACCAACTAGCATTCCAAGCATCATTGCTCCTGCAATTGAAATTACAATCCAAACTGATACTCCCCCGCTAAAATTCATAATTCCCATTGCCGAAGCCATAAGTAGAATGCCTAAAGACTTTTGCCAATTATTTGAGGCGAATGAACCTGATAAAATAATAAAGTTAATTCTTTGCATCCATATTAATACGTTCCCTGCCCTTCTGCCAGGCGCTTTACTAGATATTTTCTTAATGAGTTTTAAAAGAAAAAACCCAAGAATAAGAGCAACTAATGGGGCTAAAAAAACCATAGCAACAACATTTAGTAAAACGTACCCAGTCCAATTTACTGAGAAAAAGCCAATGCAAACTGAACCTGCTCCAATTATTCCTCCAAGTAGTGTATGCGAAATAGAAATTGGTAATTTCAAAAAGTATGATACAATCGCCCAAATCATTGCACCCAGTAGTCCTGCGAATAGGAAAGCAAACCCCATTTCCCCTGAGGGGAGGGCACCGATAAACATCTGCACACTTAATTTTTCAGCCACAATATTCGTTCCAATATAGAAAGCTCCTATTGGGACAATAAACTTGGTAATAGCTGCTATAAGAAGAGCCGTCTTAGGTTTTGTGGCCCGAGTAACAATCGTAGTCGATATTGCCAATGAACCATCATTAAAGCCCATATACATAGTATAAGCCAGCACCATTGATAATATTAATATTCCCTGTAATCCTGTCATTTCAGCCACTCTAAAAAATAATACTGCCCCGCGCAAGCTTAGCGCGACACAGATGTTGTATTATAATACAATAATTGTACTATCAAGTCAATATAGGTAATTGTTTTAAAATTATAAGAATTGTAGGGTTGTAAAACATTTGTTACACTTTTGCTGAAAAAAAAGAAGTAAGAACTTCGTTGGGGGATTTCCAGT
>MWEH01000194.1 GCA_002070965.1 Firmicutes bacterium ADurb.Bin080
AATCAACAACTAAGGAGATACAACAGAGAATACAACTCATACCCTATGCGCCCACTTAACTGGAAATCCCCCAACCAAGTTCTTACTTCTTTTTTTTCAGCAAAAGTGTAACAAATGTTTTACAACCCTACAGAGAAGAAGATAACATAAGCATCGAGAATATTGCAAACAAAATGATTAAGAGTTATCATTTGAATAGTTTCCCAGAGTTGTGTAAGGAGAATAGAATGAAAATACCTTATTTATCTTTAGAAATAATGCATAAAGAAATAGCTGGCGATATAAATCAAGCAATTAAAAGGGTCGTAAAAGCAAACGATTATATTCTTAGCAAGGAATGTGCTAAATTTGAAGAAGACTTTTCGAACTTCTGTGGTTCAAAATATGCTATTGGGTGTGGGAATGGATTGGATGCATTATATATAATTCTAAAATCACTAGGAATAGGGGTTGGAGATGAAGTAATCGTTCCTTCAAACACTTATATTGCTACGGCTTTAGCTGTAACGTATCTAGGCGCAAAGCCAATATTTGTTGAACCTAGAATTGACACTTTCAATATTAATACTTCACTTATTGAAGCTGCAATTACAGCTAAAACAAGAGCGATTATTGCTGTACACTTGTACGGAAAAGCAGCTGAAATGGAAGAAATTAATTTTATTGCAAATAAGCATAACCTAATTGTGATAGAGGATTCTGCCCAAGCTCATGGAGCAAGAAGGCTTGGGAAAAGAGTGGGGACTTTAGCCCTAGCATCAGGATTTAGTTTTTATCCAGGAAAAAATCTTGGAGCATTCGGAGATGCGGGAGCGATTACAACAAATGATGATGCTCTTGCGGAGAAATTTTATGCAATTAGAAATTATGGTTCAAGAGTCAAATATATTCACGATTATGTCGGAGTTAATTCTAGATTAGATGAAATACAAGCAGCAATATTAAGCGCTAAATTACCTCACTTGGATAGATGGAATACGGAGAGAAATAGGATTGCAAAAAGAATTATTAAAGAAGTAAATAATCCTTATATTACGCTACCTAAAGAAGCAGAACCTGAGAGTTATGATGTGTGGCATATTTTCGCTCTAATGTGCGACAAGAGAATCGAACTGGAGAAGTATTTAAATGATAATGGTATTGGGACTAATAAACATTACCCAAAACCAATTCACTTACAGCGCGCATATTCAAATCTAGAAATAAAAAAGGGGGCCTTGCCAATTGCCGAATCAATTTCAGAAAATGAGCTTAGCATACCGCTTTATTATGGGATGACAAATTCTCAAATCGACTTTTTGATTGAAAAACTTAGTATGTTTACCCCTTATTAGGTTTTAGAGAAAAATAATACGCTCTCTTTTTCGAGGCTTGCAAAATATTTTAAGGTAATACGATTGGATGGTATTTATTGCAACCAACAATAAGAATTAGCATTAGGTTAATACACTTAGCTAACCCATAAGTAATCCAGTTATTAGGCGCAAGGTTTTAGCCTTGCTTTTCATAAAATGATAAGAGTAAATATGAATAACTTATGACTTTTTTTTTAAAAATTATTTATTAATGAATTTTTTCAATGAAATATCACCTGCGTTTGCGAAATTTGAACTATAAAAACAACGATACTTGCACTTTATTATTAACTTTATTTGTAGTATTATTATATACAATACAAACAAATATTATTAGAGAGGGAAAAATGCAGAAATCATTAAAAATATCGAAATCCGCCATTATAATGGAAGGAGTCATTATAGGTGATAATGTAACCATTGAAGATAATGTGTACATTGATTACGGAGTAATTGTAAGAGACAATGTTCATATAAAAAAGGGAACGACTATAGGGGCAAGATGTATTATTGGTGAATACCTTTTTGATTTTTTTAGTAATCATATTAATTCACCACACCCACTTGTGATAGGAGAAAACTGCATAATTAGAAGCGAAACAATTATTTACGGAGATACCGAAATTGGAGATTATTTTCAGAGTGGACACAGGGTTACTATAAGAGAAAAAACTCAAATTGGAAAACACGTAAAGATAGGGACACTTTCTGACATTCAAGGAGATTGCATTATAGGTAATTACGTTAGTATGCACAGCAATGTACATATAGGACAAAAAAGCGTAATAAAAGATTATGCTTGGATTTTTCCATATGTTGTTTTAACAAATGATCCGACCCCTCCTTCAACAAAAATGTTAGGCGTAACGGTTGAAGAGTTTGCCGTAGTCTCTACTGGTAGCATATTGCTCCCAGGAGTAAATATTGGAAGAGACTCGTTGGTTGGGGCTGGTGCAATTGTTACAAAAGATGTTTTGGAAGGGAAAGTGTATGTTGGAAACCCAGCCAGGGAGATTTGTGACACTATTAAGATTAAGGATAAAGAATCAGGAAAAGAAATATATCCATGGAGAAATTCATTTGAAAGAGGAATGCCATGGCTTGGAATAGGTTATGAAAAATGGCAAAAGGAGAACAATCGTGAATAATAAGTTAAACATCTCAAAAGTTGCGGTAGTAGGTGCCAACGGTACTATGGGAGCAAATATCTCTGCAATCTTTGCTTCGTTTGGTGATGCCAAAGTTTATTTAATAAGTCGTGATATGGAGAAATCTCGAAACGCTGTAATTAAGGCTTATAAATCTGTTAGGTCGGATGGCATAATTAAAAATCTAATACCTGCTGAATATTCTGATTTGGAGAAGTATGTATCGGATGCGGATTTGGTGTTTGAGAGTGTTTCTGAAGAATTAGAATTAAAAAAAGACATAACTACGAGAATCGGAAAATGTGCGAAAAAAGGGTCAATAATATGCTCTGGGACATCAGGATTATCAGTTACAACACTTGCGGAATGTCTGCCAACAGAATTAAAAACGAATTACTTTGGGGTCCATATGTTTAATCCGCCATATGCTATGACTTTATGTGAATTTATCCCAACGAAATATTCTGATAATACAAAAGCTGTTTTATTAAAAAACTATCTAACGGATGTATTAAGAAGAACCGTAGTGGAAACAAAAGATTCACCCGCGTTTTTAGGAAATAGAATAGGTTTTCAATTTATCAACCAAGCTTTGATCTTTGCCGAGCAATATAAAGACCAGGGGGGAATAGATTTTATTGATGCTATTCTCGGCCCGTTCTCGGGGCGTGCAATGCCTCCAATCGTTACCGCAGATTTTGTAGGATTAGATGTACATAAAGCCATAGTAAACAATGTCTACAACAATACTAACGATTATAACAAGGAAACTTTCTTATGCCCCGCATATGTTGATAGTTTAATATCTGAAAACAAACTAGGAAGAAAAGTGGGTTGTGGATTATACAAAAGTGAAATAGATGATTCTGGGAACAAGCGTAGAATGGTATACGACATAAAAAACGGATACTATAGGGACGTTATAAAATTTGCTTTTCCATTTGCCGATAATATGAAAGAACAAATAAAAAATGGAGATTATTATCAAGCTTTTGAAACACTGATTAATAGTAATTCAATCGAATCGAATTTATGTTTGAATTTTTTGCTTGAATATATTATTTACTCTCTAATAACAGCCCAAGAAGTGGGGTATAGCGTTCATGATGCAGATGAAGTAATGGCTACAGGGTTTAATTGGTGTCCACCTTTAGCTCTTTTAGATGCTTTAGCCGAGGTGCAGAATCCGAAACTGTTATTTTCGAAAATCGTAGATAAACAAGTTCTAAAAAAGATTAATTTAGAAAAACTGATTTTAGATATAGAACCATCAAAATATGATTACAGAAAATTTTTCAAATCAGGTAGATAAGGAGAAAAAGTAATGAATAAAGTACATATTATAGGTGGCGCCCAAACCGATTTTGAAAGAAATTGGACAAAAGAAGGCAAAAACTTAGTAGCTCTATTAAAAGAAGTATTAAAGGATGGTCTCGATGATGCTGGAATTTCTTTTGATGACGTTAGAATGTTGAATGAAAAAAACAAGGTTGGGTGTTTTGTCGGAAATTTTATCGCAGAACAATATGTCAATCAAGGACATCTAGGCGCCTTTTTGACTGAGGTTTCACCGGCTTTCTATGGTGTTCCTTCAGCAAGATATGAGGCAGCATGTGCTTCTAGTTCGGTTGCTTTAGATGCCGCGATCACTAAAATCAAGGCAGGTGAATATGATTTAGCCATAGTAGTTGGCTGGGAACTAATGAAGACAGTTGATTCTAAAATTGGAGGAGACATTTTGGGCCGAGCAGCATATTATGAAAAAGAAGGAAGAGGCATAGATTTTCCTTTCCCAAAACTTTTCGGAAGGCTTGCAGATGAGATCCTTAATAAATACAAAATAGAAGAAGGGAGATTCATGGATGCATTAGCGATGATTTCGGTTAAAAACTACTCTAATGCAAAAAACAATCCATTAGCGCAAACACGAAAATGGTTTATGAATTTTGAACAGGCAAAGAATAGGGGGACTAGCACAAATTCAATTGTGGGTGGAAGGTTAGCTGTTTCTGATTGTTCACAAGTGACAGATGGAGCCGCGGTAGTCGTGCTGGCATCAGAACAGTATGCAAATTCCATAAAAAAGGGGACACCTATTGTTAAAGGATATGGCCATAGAGTTGCACCTTTATTGTTTGAGAAAAAAATATTGGAGTCACAGAATTCTCCTTACATTTTGCCTTGGACAAGACAAGCGGTATTAGATGCATACAAGACAAGTGGTCTAGAAGTTAAAGACATAGACGTTTTTGAAACTCATGATTGTTTTACTTCTAGCGAATATGCAGCAGTTTCTGCTTTTGGAATTAGTAAACCAGGAGAAGAATATCAGGCAATCGAGACAGGGATTACTTCTATGCTTGGCAGTAAACCTATTAACCCTAGTGGGGGGCTGATTGGGTGTGGGCATCCAGTTGGTGCATCTGGAGCTAGAATGTTTCTAGATATTTATAAACAAGTAGCTGGTAAAGCAGGTAAATATCAAGTGAATAACGCAAACAATGGGATGATGCTAAATATTGGAGGTAGTGCGACAACAAATTATGTTTTTATTGTCGGAAATCCTTAGTAATAAAAAAGCATTAAAGGTTTTTTTATTGACTTCTTTCGAGAGATATAATATTAATCTAATTTTATGATTAATATTTATTTGTTTTATGGATGAAATATGGAAAAAGAGAAATCTAAAAGGAGCAACTTTCTATTGACTCGCAATAAGAACGCACGAACAATTAGGAGCAAAACCGTTGAGACTTCTGCTCAAAAGGACGATGTCTTAAAAGGTATTGTTTTCTATTTTAGAAAAAAAGTATCGGCTCAAGGAGATTTTTCACTATATTATAAAATAGCATACTATATCTCTGAAAAATATGATATTCCTGTCTTTTGTGTTAACAACTCTTATCCCGAGCTTCAAAAACAATACTTTAACTCAAGGATTACTTTTTGTGACATTACAAAAGACAATGTTAAACAATTTGAAGGTATGACATTTGTTGTTGCTTTTAACCAGTTGTTTTGCTTATTAGAAGAAATATTTCTTTTGAAAAAGGCAAGGATATTGCCTCTTTTTCTTCACCCTTATATTATTGAATGGTGGGAAAGCCAGTTCGAAAAGAAGCTATATAATTTTGATAGAATAGTAAAAATGCTGAAAAAAAACAATTCTTTTGCCTTTCAAGATGAAGCAAATTATTTTGCTTTTGAAAGACATACAAGTATTAAACTTTACCCAAGATATTTTCCTGTTGTTATTAACACACCAGATGACAATATGAATTATTGCCCAGATTTAATTAACAAAACTGAGATTAATTGTGCTTGGTTGGGGAGACTAGATCCGGATAAAATATACTCAATAATAAATTTTTTAGATGTTCTTTATTCACTAAATATTGAGAAGAACATTAACGTTCATATTATTGGGGACGGGGCTGCAAAAAATAGAATAGATATTAACAAGTACACTCCAAAATTACGATTAATTTTCACATCTTATCTCTATGGGGAAAAGAGAAATGAATATCTTATGAATAATGTTGATTTTGTTGTTGCCATGGGTGTTTCAGCAATAGATATTGCAAGCATTAAGCTTCCCACAATTTTGCCCATAGTCTCCACTTCCTCATTTTATAAAGATGTATTTGTATATTTTAACAATTCAATAAATTATTGCTTAGGATGGAAATCAGAGGATATTGAAAAAAGTACATTCAGATACAACTCATTGATTGAAATAATAAATGATATATACGAAAAAGAGAAAAAGCAGGAAATAGGAAACTTGTGTTTTTTTCAAGCAAAAAATGTATTTAGTATAGAGAAAAACATTTCACAAATAATGGAATGTATTTTATCTGCTAGACTTACCGTTAGGAAGTTTAAACGTAATCCTTCAATTGTTAATCAAATTTTTTTATTTAAGCTATTTAAATTGTTTAAAAAAAATGAAGGATACCTTGAATATGTTTCGTTTCACAATAGATTCACGCGGTTTTCAAATCTTTCTACAAAAATGAAGATAAAAAAATTGTATAATAAAATAATTAGCATATTAAAAAATAAGTTTTTATGGGGGAAGACAGGATGAAACAAATAGGTTTTTTTATTCAAACAAATAATCCATTATCTGGGGACCAACTTATTTTACTCAAGCTTGCAAGATATTTATCTTGTAATGAAAACTATAAGGTTTATTATATTAATAATTTCTTTGAGAAAGATAAGAAATATTATGGGGGTTCTAATATCATTTTTATTGAAAATAATAAATTTGATGAAGGAATATTTGAAGAGGCTGTTTTTATAACCCCAGTTAATTATTTAGCAAATTTAGTTGTAAAGATTAAGAATTTAAAAACCGCAAAGATTTGCTTATTTTCATATTCAAGCGATTCAATATCATGGCTGTCAAATAATTTGGGCGACAAGAAAGCAATAGATAATTTAAAAAGACTAATTTCTGAGTCGCAATCTTGTGCTTATATGGATCCCAGTTGTACATTCGATATAAAGGATAATATGAACATTAACAAAGAAATTTTGATTCCTAAATGTATTGACACAGAATTGAGCGAAAGAAAAGGAAACAAACCAGTTACACAAGAAGATGGAACAATTAGAATAGCCTATTATGGCAATATTGATGCACAGGCGAATAATTTCCTAGAAAATCTTTTTCGCAATTTTAAATCTTTGAGAATAAGTAAGAAAGTTAAGGTTTCTCTCATAGGAAAAATAATTGATAAAAATTTTCCTAGTTCTGTTTTTTCTACAACAATGGGTTTAGCTGTTCTAATTTTTCCAGGAGATTTGGAGGGAAGAGAACTTTATGAATATTTAACCGAAAACATAGATATAGTATTTGCCACTGATTATTGTTCGTTAGAGGCCGCGAACTGCCGTATGCCAGTAGTAATCCCAATTATGCAAGAAAAATCTTATGTTGAGAATAGATATGTATGGCTTAATGAAATAGATAAATATATATATCATTGGAATAAAGAATTATTATCTTACTTAGATTATGATACCCATACTTTAAAGAGGATAATAGAGACTATTTATGAAAAGAATGAAGGAAATATCATCGCAAATAATTGTTTTGAATATGTTAAAAGAAATGCATCCACAGAATTTTGTTGCAAAAAATTATTGGAACTGATGTCAAAAACAGAATTAACTGTAGAGAAGTGTTTGAATTCGGATGCAATAGCAAATTGTGTATATGATTATGACAAGTATAAAAAGGAGTATAATAAGGATTTTAATTCTTTTATAGTATATCGGAATAATGGGAATAGAGAGCTGATTGACCCAAAAGCGTTATCTGATACAAAAAAAAGAATAGAGTCCTTTTCAAAAATTCAAAATACATACAATCAGAAAATAAAAGCGATTAGAAAGCAAAAAATAATTAAAGTGGGCTTCATTGTAATTTTTAAAAGCACTTTTCCAACAAGAACAGTATTTGAAGTTATGCGCAGAAGTACTTTATTTGACCCTTATATTATAGTTGTTCCGAATATTTTTTCTTCTCGAAAAACTCAAGATGAGGTTTTTGAGGATACTTACAATACGTTTAAAACGGAGTATGGTGAGAGGGTAATTCCAGGGTATAACTCTAAAAATAATGAATATCTGGATATTGGGAATGAGTTTTCAATTCTTTTCTTTGCAAATCCATATAAACATCTTGTTCACAAGTACCATGATTTAAACTATTTTTTAGATAAGAATGTATTGCCAGTTTATGCTAATTATGGATTTGCTGCTATTAAGTTCTGGGATGAAATAATCAACATGGATTTTTATAACTCTGTTTGGAAAGTATGCATAGAGAATAATAGCAACTATGAGTATATGAAAAAACAACAAGCCATTAAAGGTGTAAACTCAATAGTGACGGGATATCTTAAAATGGATTTATTAGCAAATGAAAAAATAATTACAAAAACAAGACCCGTAGTATTGATATGTCCACATCATACAGTGTATGGATGGAAGAAATTAAATATTTCAAACTTTTTAAGATATTCTGATTTTTTTGCCAAATTGCCACAGCAATATCCTTCTATTGACTTTGTTTTCAGACCACACCCACTTTTGTTTAGCAATTTGGAAAGTCATAAGATTTGGAGCAGTAAAACGATTGAGAATTATATCGCAAAAATGAAATCTTTTTCTAACGTTATATATGATACATCAGATAACTACTTTGATAAGTTTATTAATAGTGATGCAATGATACACGATTGTGGATCTTTTATCGCTGAGTATCTTTATACAGAGAAGCCTTGCTGTTATCTCATGAAATCCAAAGAAGAGACTTATTCTGGACTACTGCCTTTTGGACAGAAATGCATGGATTACCACTATCATGCTTTATGTGAAACTGAAATAATTAAGTTTCTAGACGAAGTAGTTTTAGGGGGTAAGGACCCTGTAAAAAAATCTAGAGAAGATTTCGTAAGAAATGAACTAAAGGTAAATTACCCACATGCTGCACACTCATTTGTAGAATACATAGCGAAACAACTTAAAAGAAACAATAAATTCATGAATGAATAATCTATAGATCATGATTAATTGATGGATTTTTTATGTTTTAATCTAAAGATTAAAAAAAGAATGAAAATTATTATAAGATTGGTCTTAGTAATGGTATAGTTGTTGACTTTTCGTATTCTCAAAGCATTATTTGCGTATCAGCCGTAGTTTGACATCAAGGAATTATCAATACTTCCGTAAAAACCGCTATTTTCTCTGCTCATAATAATTAAGAATATGAATTATTTTTTTAGGATAATTACATATCGTTTTCTTTCAACTTGAGGAGAAGATTCCTTTCTGGGGAATTTTTAGGTCGTTATTACGTTTAATTATGCGCTTAAGGGGTAATTCAAGAATTGCACGAGAAAGATGACATATATATATTGACAGAGGTCATATTAGATTACCCTACTTTAAAAAAAAGAACCATAGTAATTTGAATAAGCCGATAGTTTTCCGAATTGAAAGATTATGATTAGGGGTTGTGGATATAGGATTTATATTTATTAGTTGCAAATAGACTACTGTATCAATACTATAATTGATTAACTATCTTATAACATATATAATTGCTATATAACAACATTACATTGCAGAAAGGTGTGAATAAGTATGAACATCGGTATTATTCTATCAGGTGGCACTGGAACAAGATTTGGAAGCCAAGTACCAAAACAATATCAGCGGATACAAGGAAGAGAGGTTATTGATTTTTCAATTGAAGCATTGATGGGGAGTTCTGCCATACATAAAATTATTGTAGTAGCACAAGAGAGCGTTAAAAGCAAATTGATTGAAAGATACCCTATAATGTATGTCGAAGGAGGGGAAACTCGAAATAAATCTCTTAAAAATGCACTAAACTTCATCAATAGTACTTATTTATGCGATAAAATTATAGTCTTAGAAGCTGCACGACCAATGGTTACTTCAAGCATTATTGACTTATATCTTTCAAAGTTGGATATATATGATGCCGTAATAACTGGACAAAAAATAGTGGATAGTTTAGGGACATATTCAAATCATATAACAAACAGAGAGGACTATTATTTGATACAAGCTCCTGAGGCTTTTATATTTCAAAAGTTGTATAATAGCTTTGATGAGGATTCAAAAATTACAGCGACAAATCAGCAAATGCCAATTGGATCAAAGCTTTTTATAAATTTTGATTTCAAAGATAATTATAAAATAACTTACCCCCAAGATTTAAAATATATCGAAAGTATGATGGATAAGAGAAAGAATGAAAATATATAAGCTTATTGGAATGGATTTAGATGGGACTCTCACCCAACACAAGTCAAAACTTGAAACAAAGGTTAAAGAAATTCTTGTTAAACTCCAAGAAAACCATATGTGCTGTATTGTTGGCGCTGGGAGTGCGGAGAGAATTGCAAAGCAAATGGATTTTTTTCCAATTGAAATAATTGGAAATTATGGTATGCAAAGAGCAAACGTTATTTCAGGAAAAATAGTTTTTAAAAAAAATGAAGATTACTCTGTTGATAAAAAGTGGTTTGAGCAGAAAATTAAAGAACTTAGAATAAGCACAGGTTATACAGAATATGAAGGAGATAGCGTTGAATTTCATCCTTCTGGGGCGGTTACTTTCCCCCTATTAGGCACATCTGCAACCTTGAATGCCAAGTTGGCTTTTGATCCCACTGGTGAAAAAAGAACAAAAATATATGATGAAGTTGCCAGTTGTTTTAACAAATATAATTGTTTTATTGGCGGGACATCATCATTTGATATAGTATCAAAGAAATATGACAAGTATATTTCTTTAATAGAATTAGCTAAAAGCTATCAGATTTCCAAGGAGCAAATTTTGTACATAGGTGATGATTTCAAGAAAGGTGGAAACGATGAACAAGTTTTATTAAATGGTATTGATTGTCTTCGCATAGAAGATTACAGATTTTTTCCGGAAGCTATAAGGAAAAAAGGATTGCTGGGAGAAGAACTATGAATATAGGTGTAATACTGGCAGCAGGAGCTAGTGAGAGATTTCAAAGCTCGATACATAAGCAATATTTGAAACTAAACGGTAAAGAAGTTATTTACTATTCAATAAACAGCATGAGAACATCTCAGTGCTTCGAGAAAATTATTGCCGTTGTTGATAAAGATGAATGCAAAAGGGGATATGTCGCAGAAAAATTCAAAATTGAATGTATAGAAGGTGGAGACACCCGTAATAAGTCAATAAAAAACGCATTAGATTATATAAAGAACAATTATCAAGCTACTAAGGTAGTGTTTCATGATTGCGCGAGACCATTCATTAATACTTATATTTTTAAAAAATGTGTTGATTTGTTAGATTATAATTCTGGGGTCGCTATGTCTACAGAAGTTACTGACAGTCTTGTCACTCGGGAAGGTGAGTTTGTTAACAGGAAAGAATTTAGTCTCATTCAAACTCCAGAGGCTTTCATTTTTAATACAATATATAACGATTTTGACCCAGAAAAAAAGGACACAGCCATTATTAACCAACTAAAAGAAAAAAGCAAAATATTTTTATTGAAAGACCCAACATTCAACTTTAAAATTACTTATCCTGAGGATTTATTTCTTGCAGAACAATTAATGAGGATAAATTATTTTAGGACATACAAGAACCATTTTGGAGAAACAAGTATCACTGGGAAAGTTTTACTGTTGGGTGGTGGCGGCGGAGTTGGACAAGCCATAAAAAAATACTTAGACCAAAAGGGTATTGTTTATTATTCTCCATCTCATACTGAAATGGATTTAAGAACAATAACAGTCGCGGAATTAAGTAACAAGTGTCCATTTCTCCCCGATATAATTATAAATGTAGCTGCGGCATATGCAAATGATAATGTTGGATTGCTAGAAACCTTTGATGAGATCTTTGATGTTAATTTAAAAGCGAATTTAGTTTTGATAGAATATTCAAAGATTTTAAATAAAAGAGTTAACATAGTGTTAATGAGTTCATCTTCCTCTACAAGGGGAAGAGAAAATCTGACAAATTACTCTGCAGCTAAAGCAGCCTTAAATAGTATTGTTGAGAGTCAAGGGCAGATTCTGCATGAAATAGGTATTTATCTTAATGCGATTATTCCTGAGAAGATAAACACACCCTTAATAGGAAAGCTTCATACAGAAAAAATTGATATTAGTGAACTTTTAGAAGTAAGCGATGTAGTACAGGCGATAGTTGAGTATTCGCAAACAAATGAATATGGTAAACTTGTTCATGTAAGAAAAGGACTTTAATATAATACAGGAGGGGTGATTTTTGAAAGGTATAATTTTAGCTGGTGGTTCGGGGACAAGACTTTATCCTTTGACTTTTGTAACATCAAAACAATTATTACCAGTTTATGATAAACCGATGGTTTATTATCCACTGAGTACTTTAATGATTGCGGGTATTAGAGATATTTTAATTATTTCTACCCCACAAGATTTACCCAATTTTAAAAAATTATTGGGCAATGGTAGCGATTTTGGAATTAATTTAGAGTATGCCGAACAACCTTCTCCCGATGGACTTGCGCAAGCTTTTATTATTGGGGAAAAATTTATTGATAATTCTGAATGCGCCATGGTATTAGGGGATAATATTTTTTATGGGAATGGATTAGGTACAAAATTAAGAAAAGCAGTTAGCAATGCTAAGAATGGAGAGAGTACAGTTTTCGGATATTTTGTTAACGATCCTGAAAGATTTGGAGTGGCTGAAATAGGGGATGATGGATATGTGCTATCTATTGAGGAAAAACCGAAAAACCCAAAAACAAATTATGCGGTGACTGGTTTGTATTTCTATGATAAAACCGTAGTTGAATATGCCAAAAAAGTAAAACCTTCTAAGCGCGGTGAATTAGAGATTACGGATATGAATAATCTATATGTCGAAGAAAAGAAGCTAAAAATAGAGTTGCTTGGAAGAGGGAATGCATGGCTCGATACAGGGACAATGGAGAGCCTAGCAGAAGCTACAAACTTTGTGAGGATTATCGAAAATAGACAAGGAATCCAGATTGCTGCTTTGGAGGAAATAGCATATTATAACAACTGGATTTCCAAAGAACAGCTTTTAAATGCTGCCAAAAAGTATGGAAAATCAACTTATGGACAATATTTAAAGATGGTTGCAGAAGACAAAATCAGAAACATTTAGTAAAGAGGGATTATGAAAGTATTAATTACTGGTGGCGCAGGCTTTATTGGCTCAAACTTTGTTTATTATATGCTCGAAAAGCATCAAGATTATCAACTCATATGTATAGATAAATTGACATATGCTGGGAATATGAGCACATTAAAAAAGGCAATGGAAAGTAGAAACTTCACTTTCTATAAAGCAGATATCGCAGATAGGCAAGTAATAGATGAGATATTTGAGAAGGAAAGACCGGATGTGGTAGTTAATTTTGCTGCAGAGAGCCACGTAGATCGTTCAATAACTAATCCAGGCATTTTTCTTGAGACAAATGTTATCGGAACTCAAGTACTTTTGGAGGCTTCCAAGAAATATAATGTTAAAAGATATCATCAAGTCTCTACAGATGAGGTGTATGGGGATTTACCTCTTGAAAGAAAGGATTTATTTTTTACAGAACTTACCCCGTTGCATACTTCATCGCCATATTCTGCCTCAAAGGCAAGTGCAGATTTACTTACATTAGCATATTTTCGGACATATGGGTTCCCCGTTACTATATCTCGCTGTTCTAATAATTATGGACCCTTTCATTTTCCTGAAAAGCTTATCCCTTTAATGATAGTGAATGCGCTTAAAGAAAAAAGCTTGCCAGTTTATGGAGATGGTAAGAATGTTCGAGACTGGCTTTACGTGGAAGATCACTGTAAAGCAATTGATCTTATCATTCACAAGGGACGAGTGGGAGAGATATACAATGTCGGAGGACATAATGAAAAAACAAATCTTGAGGTGGTAAATGAAATTATTTCCTACCTCGGAAAAGGTACAATTCGTTTTGTAACTGATCGTGCAGGGCATGACAGACGCTATGCAATTGACCCCAGTAAAATAACTAATGAGTTGGGTTGGTTCCCAGAAACATCATTTAATAAAGGCATTAAGATAACAATTGATTGGTATATACAGAATCAGGGCTGGTGGGAAGAGATATTAAACGGTACATACCAAGAGTATTATCAAAAAATGTATGGAAGTAAAGCTTAGCAAATGGATAATTTTCCCTTAGTCACAATAATTACCCCTACTTACAAAGGAAGTGAGACTCTTTTTGGGGCAATTTCATCAATATTAATCCAAACATACACAAGCATAGAGTATATATTGATTGATGATGGAACAAAAGGTTTTAATAAAGAGTTAGTAGAAAATTTTATTGAAAAAAATAAAAGAGATAATTTAGTAAAGTATTGTGTTTTAGTAAACAAAAGAAATATTGGGACAGTAAAGACTTTCAATAATGCATTAAAAATCTCAAGCGGAGAATATATTTTTAACCTTGCAGACGATGATGAATTTTACGATGAAAATGTCTTATTTGATTGGGTAAATGAATTTATTAAAACTGGTGAAAGTATAATTACGGGTAATAGAATTGTATATGACAATAGTTTATTAAATGTGATAACCAAAGAACCCAACGATTTGGATAAAGAATTTATCAAAAACAGCTCCCCAGAGGATCTTTTTGAAAAGATGGCAGGTTATAACATGGTTTTTGGGTGTTCGACCGCAAGAAAAAAATCTTTATTGGATTCAGTGGATGGATTTGATGAAAGGTACAGGATAATAGAGGATTATCCTTCAAATTTAAGGTTTTTAAGAATGGGTATCAGGATACACTATTTTGACAGAGATGTAGTAAAATATAGATTAGGTGGAATAAGCTTTTCTGAAAGAGTGGATAACCGGTACTTTAGAGAGTCTGATAAAATATTTAAGAATGAAATTGCCCCATATGTTAAGAATAAGGTCAGCGCCAAAGAGAAATATAAAGATTGGAGCAATAAAGTTAGGTATTTAAACAGAAAAAAAGAACTAGAAACACTTTTTTCAAAATATCCCAACAATAAGATGGCTAGATTTTTTATATATTTGGGCTATTCATTTAGGCATCCGCTCCATGTTATGAAGAGATATATTGATGACCCTGCAATAATTTTTAAAAAACTACGATAAAGGAATTTAAATATGGACATTAAAATAATTGAATTTCAAAAACACGATGATGAAAGAGGTTCATTGGTTGTTGCCGAGCATCAAAAAGAAATTCCCTTTCTAATAAAGAGAGTTTATTATCTTTATGGAAGTGATCCAAAAACTCGAAGAGGGTATCATTCGCATAAAAAACTTGAGCAAATATATATTGCAATTAACGGAAAATGTAAAGTAATGTTAACGGATGGTAAAGAAAATAAGATAGTTGAACTAGATAAAAAGGAGCAAGGTTTATATATTGGTCATAATGTATGGAGAGAAATATTTGATTTTTCTGATGATGCAGTTCTTTTGGTCCTTGCCTCAGAAAAGTATGAAGAATCTGATTATATTAGGGATTACAATATATACTTATCAAAAAAAGAGGAATAAATTCAGCCCATGATAATAAAAATTAATGAAAAAAAAGAATTCATATTTGGGGCGATACCCAATGGTTCACATGTGTTCTCTAGAATGATTATTGGATCAAATAATTCTAGTCTAAGATACAGTTCAGGAATTAGGATAAAATTTCGCTCTAAAGCCAAGACCCCAAAAATTAGTTATACATGCAGGGAGGATTTAGGAACAAGAGCGACCATGGGATTATATCTTCAAAAGGGTATCACTTGGGTTGTCTATGATGAAAGCAAAAAGATTATTTGTTTAGATTCTAATTATGGGAAAAATACGGGAGAGGATGTTTTACTGTACGATAACAAACGAAATACTAGTTTAGAGTACGAAATATGTCTGCCTACACTAAATGAGATTGCCGATATTTTTATCAGGATTAATGACAACGAAAGTATTGAGAAAGTAACTGATTATTCTAAAGAAGGAACCCTAGTATTCCTTGGGGGGCCATTTACTCTGGGTAATGGAGCTACATTTTGTTATTCATCCTTTCCTTATCAAATAGCACATAATTTGAAAATGGATTTTTTTAATTTGGCTTTATGGAACAACAACCATTTTAATGCTGAAATAGTAAAAACTTCTGGCAAACTTAACCCGGAAATTATTATTTGCGAGATAAACTCGATTAATATGGATGAAGATTTTTTTAAAAAGGAAATTGAAAAGTATATATTATGTGTTTCAAGCCTATATGGGAAGGAAAAGATTATATTTTTTTCACAGCCGTATGATTCTAAAAATGAAAAGTTGGTGTTAAGAGATAAAAAAATAAAAGATATTATTAAAAATATTTCTAATTCAAATGTAAAGTTTTTTGATGGAATTAGTGCATATGATTTTTTGGATTTTGAAGTAATATCGCTATCAAATAATTATGTTAGCGATTATGGGCATTATTTATTAAGTACTGTTATAAGTAAATATCTTAAAGACTGAAAACGGAGAAAAATGAATTATTTTGATACTATTGAAGATTATAATTCTTTCTCAATTGAGAATACCCATTTATTTAATCTATGGGAGTTAAAAAATTTTTTATATGGGGCTCCCTTTTCGGCTAAGAATTCCTTTGAAAAAATATCAAACTTAGAGCCAATAAAAAAAATAAACAGCAAAATGCACGCTAAATATTTTGAAGACAATAACACCGTATCTTCAGGTGTTAGACTTCGCTTTAAGACAAATAGTGAATATTTATCTATAAAAGCACATCTCAAAAGTAAATATGCCAAGCATAAAACCTTATTGACGAATAGTTCTGGATTTGATATTTATCAAATTTTACCTAATAACAAATATATCCATCTAACAGTAGTTGCGCCGGATGAACCATTCAATTTATTTGCACACACAATTAAGGTTATTCCAAACTACCCAATTGAAATATATTTTCCAAGCTATAATGTCGTTCTTGATTTTTCGATAGCAATAACTTTAGATTCAACTTTATTGCCCTGTCCAGGATATACTTTTGAAGGGAAAATAATATTCTATGGAAATTCGATTACACAAGGAGCCTCCGCTAGCAGAAGTGGAAATGCTTTTCCGAATATTGTTTCAAGAAGTTTAGACGCTGATATTGTCAACTATTCTTTCTCAGGTGCATGCAAAGCTGAAAAAGTGATGGCGGAAATAATATCTAGTATTGACTATATGGCGGCTTTAGTTATCGATTATTCGAGAAATGCTAATAGTTACAAAGAATTTTCGGAAAGATATCCCGAATTTTATAGTATTATACGGAAAAGGCATCAAAATATTCCAATTATTTTAATTGGAGACTTTTTTGAAAAGAATTATGATAGATTCATAAAGGATTTCTTTTTACAGAAGAAGAAAGAACATGAAAATATTTTTTATATTAACTTAACACATTTATTTGAGGATATTAATAGGATTTTTCTATCCATGGATAATATACATTATACAGATATTGGAATGTATAGGGTCGCGAATAAAATTGTAGAATATCTAAAAGGATCAAATATATAAAAAACTATTATATATTTTTATTTACCCCGTCACGCGACGGGGTTTTTTGTGGCTATATTATGTAGGGATGTGCGATTTTTTTAGGCACGGGCGAGAGTAAAAGAGGAAAAAGGATCAAAGAGACTGGTTTATGGGGGGCTTTAGAGCTCTTATTATTTCTTGCGTATGGAAAGAATTGACATCTGCTGGGTTAGAGGGTGGGCGAAAAAAGAAGAATAATTTCAGGAAAGAAAAGAGAGGAATTTGAATGGTAATGAACGAGAAGAAGGAATTGGGAAATAGGGACGAGGTTTGGTTTCAGAAGGCGTTTGAGAATAAGGCCGTAGAAAAGATATTTGGACTAGTTAGAAAAGAAATCGGGGATGTTTTTGAAAGTGAAGAGGACATTATAATCCATGCGATCTTCTATGGTCTCAGGGGTATGTTGAATTATGATTTAAGGTTACCAGAAAGGGAAGGAGAGTTTGAGATAGGGACCAAACTGGATCGGATAATTGATGAATTCAGGCTGGAGAAGGTCGGGGTTGGAAAACTTGATAGAATACTTGAAATGTTAAGCAGAGTTGTAGCTGAAGGAGTTCGATTGGAAGGGGTAATGGGTATTCCCGGAAGAATTGACCAAATGCAGGCTGATCTCGATGAAGTGCTTAGGTTTTGCGGAAGAATTGAAGGAATAAGAAAGGACTCCGGAGAGAACAAAAAGGTCGCTGAGGAGATAAGGACGGATACGCTTGAAAATAAGGAGACTATTAAGGTAATAGAGGAAAAGGTAAACTTGTTGTTCGAGATGGCCGAGGATCTGTTGTATGGGGAAAAATACGAGGATGTCGTGCCGAAGGATTATTTTAATGAACATCTTGGGAAGAGAAATGTTTTCTTA
>MWEH01000195.1 GCA_002070965.1 Firmicutes bacterium ADurb.Bin080
TATACATAACCCCTACCACGATATATTTCTGCCATATTTTTAAAATCCTTATTTATAGTTTAACCTATGTATTGATACTTATCAAACAGCTCGTGGGTTTTAGTGTGCTTTTAATTCACATATGTATTTTATCGTTGGCAATTCATCCCATGACTAAAGTCACAGGTGTTCTTGCTATATTGAATAAAAGTATTTATTTTTCTTTCATTTACTTAGCTTATGTTGATTGCTGGCATCACTTTTTCTGTGAAAAATTCTCTTGCCTTCAAAGCATCTATCCTAAAAATTTCTCCATTTAAACAGACAGACACACCTTCTTTTTTACAGTTTCCCATGCAAAAAGTTGCTTTAAAATCGATTAAATCATTAAGTCCATTATCTTCAATCAAATGAAGGAATGTTTGAACGACATTATGAGAACCATTAACATAACAGGAACTGCCAATACAGACGCTTAAATTCACCATATTAGTTTACCTCCTTATTCTTGTATTCCACATGAAGAAGTTCATGTACCTTTCCTTTCAAGATTCCTTTGTACAAAGACATCATTACTGGGTTTTCCTCCGATCTCCTAATACTGGATATCTTATCGATTGAATATAACCCTTTTGCTCTATCCATTTTTTCTTCAGGATTGACATAAGGTTGTCCTGCTCCAGATACGCATCCACCCGGACAAGACATCACTTCAACCAAATCAAATTGTTCCCCTTCCTTCATCCTTTCTATTATTCTTTCGGCATTTGCAAGCCCACTCACCACTGCGATATGAATACTTAAATCTCCGTAAGGCAAATCAAAAACCTTTATTCCTTCATTACCCCTCTCACCAACCTCAGCCATAAGAAGAACATTTGCCCGAGTTTTATCTGTCGAAACTCTTCTTAATACTGCCTCGGTAACTCCTCCGGTTATTCCAAAAATTACTCCAGCACCCGATGAAACTCCAAAAGGCATATCTACCGCTTCCGGCTCTAGCTTATCGAATAAAATTCCTGCTTCTTTAATCATCTTGATTAATTCTTGAGTGCTTATTACTGCATCTACATTTGGCACACCCTCTACTTTAAATTCTTCTCTTTCCGACTCAAATTTCTTGGCTGTACAGGGCATAACAGCAACATGAAAAAGCCTTCTTGAGGAGTTTTTGCTCTGCTCCTTCAATACTGAGGCAAACATTTGCATAGGGGAACGACAAGTGGATACATTTTCCAGCAACTCAGGGTGTTTCTTTTCGCAGTATCTTATCCAAGCTGGGCAACAGGATGTAAATAAAGGAAGTTTTCCCCCTTCATTTATTCTCTCCAAAAACTCTTCTGTTTCTTCAAGTACAGTTAGGTCAGCGCTTGTACTAGTATCGAATACTTCATCAAAACCTAGTCTTCTTAGTGCGGCAACTATTTTACCCATGGAGTTTTCCCCATCCTTTAGCCCCAATTCCTTTCCTATAGCAACACGAACTGCAGGAGCTACTTGGACAGACTTCTTAATACTAGAATCGGATAAAGCTTTCCAAACTTTTGCAGTATTATTTTTCACCACTAATGCTCCGGTGGGACAAACTGCAGAACACTGGCCACAACCTACGCAAGGAGACTTATCCAAAGGAATATCAAATGCAGTACTAATTGTCATTTTTGAGCCTCTTCTGACAAAATTAATGGCTCCAACATTTTCTATTTCGCTGCAGACACGAACACAGTCGCCGCACAAAATACATTTACTAGCATCCCTAACAATACAGGGAGAAGATTCATCAATTATCGGTTTAGGCTGAGTATTTGGAAACCTAACTCCTTCGATATGAAATCTTTCAGCGAGTTCCTGAAGCTTACACTTGCCGTTCTTTTCGCAGGTGGTGCAGTCGCGGCAATGGTTTGCAAGAAGTAACTCTAATATCATTTTTCTATATTTACGCAACTTTTCCGTATTTGTTTTTATAACCATTCCTGGACGGGGGGGTGTGGAGCAGGATGCTTCAAGTTGACCTTTCTCATTCTCTACCATACACATACGGCAAGCTCCATATACAGACAACTCTGAATGATAACAAAAAGTGGGAAGTTCTATTCCTGCTTTTCTAACCAGCTCCAAAAGATTTTTTTCCTTTCCTATTTCTACAGGTATACCATCAACTATTACAAATTCGCCTTTCATATTACACCTCCTCGATTGCATGGAACGGACAAGTCCCCACGCACGCACCGCATTTTATACATTTTGTTTGATCTATAACGAATGGTTCTTTTATTTTTCCCGATATTGCGTTAACTGGACATACTCTCGAACACTTGGAGCAACCTTTGCACAGATCCTTGTTTATATAGATTTTCTTTAACTTTTTGCATGTCCCCGTAGGGCATATACCCTTGATATGAGCTTCGTACTCATCCCTAAAATGCTGTATAGTACTTTTTACAGGATTAGGGGCAGTCTTTCCGAGGCCGCATAATGCGGTTGCACTTATCATATCAGCCAATTCATCAAGAATCTCAATGTCCCCTTCTTTGCCTTTTCCAGAAACGATCCTCTCTAATATTTCAAGCATTCTTTTTGTTCCTTCCCGGCAGGGAACACATTTTCCACAGGATTCATTCTGGGTAAAATTCATAAAGAACCTAGCAACCTCGACCATACAGGTATGTTCATCCATTACAACCAATCCCCCTGATCCTATTATTGCCCCAACTTTTTTAAGAGAATCATAATCAAGTGGTAACTCTAGATGTTCTTTAGTTAGACACCCGCCTGAGGGCCCGCCTATTTGAACTGCTTTAAATTCGGCTCCCCCTCTGCATCCCCCTCCAACACTGTATATTACCTCTTTAAGAGGGGTACCCATAGGCACCTCTATTAATCCGGTATTTTCAATATTCCCGGTCAAGGCAAAAGCCTTAGTTCCAGAATTATTGGGGCTTCCAAGAGATTTAAACCAATCAGATCCCTTATTAATAATTTTTGGAATGTTTGCGTATGTTTCCACATTGTTGGGAACTGTAGGTTTTCCAAACAACCCTTTTACCACAGTTAGCGGAGGCCTGACTCTCGGGAATCCCCTCTCTCCTTCTATCGAGGCAATTAATGCTGTTTCTTCTCCGCAAACAAAAGCCCCTGCTCCCCTATTAATATGAAGCTTAAAAGAAAAATTGGTTCCGAGTATATTTTCTCCTATTAATCCAAGATCTTCTGCTTGCTTAATAGCATTCTTTAATCTGGAAACTGCCATAGGATACTCTGCTCTTACATATATGTATCCTTCAGATGCTCCGGTAGCCACCCCGGCTATAAGCATTCCTTCCAATACACAGTGGGGATCCCCCTCCATTATGCTTCTGTCCATGAATGCCCCTGGATCTCCCTCATCACCGTTACAGAGTATGTATTTCTTGTCAGATTGGAGCTTTCTAACTGTTTCCCACTTGATGCCCGCCGGGAAACCTGCTCCTCCCCTTCCTCTCAATCCTGAATCTTTCACTATCTTAACAACTTCATCTCCAGACATGTCGAAAAGAGCACGCTCAAAAGCTGAATATCCACCTATAGCGATATAATCCCGGATGCTGTCAGCATCAATGTGCCCACAGTGCTCAAGAACTACCCTTGTTTGCTTTTTATAAAAAGGGATATCATCCTGCTTTGGATAAATCTCTCCGTTTTTATGATAAGCGAGTCTCTCGATGATTTCTCCTCCGATTATCGTTCTTTCAATTATTTCTTCACAATCTTCAATTTTTACCTTTGTATAAAGCCATCCTTGTGGGTCAATCCTAAGAAGGGGGCCCATCTCACAAAATCCATGGCAACCACATTTTTTTAATCCTATTGAGTCATCATGTGGGTCTTCCTCTAATGCAACTGTATATGGAAGTTCTTTCTCTTTCATCAGTTCGGAAAGGCGATTGTATATGTCTATTGAACCGCCAGCAATACAACCAGTTCCAGCACAAACTAGTACCTTTAATGTTTGCTTGTCCAAGCCTGCTTTTAATCCCCGTCTAAGATCTTGCAATTCCTTTCTACTATTAATCATTTTTCAGTTCCTCCTTTAGTTTCTTTACAAGTTCGGAAACCTTATCCGGAGTCATAGCGGGGTACACCTTATCATTAACTGTCAACACGGGTGCCAAGCCGCAAGCCCCAAGACATGAAACCGTTTCCACGGTAAAATTTAAATCATCTGTTGTTTTCTTTTCCTCGGAAAGCTTTAACTCCGACCTAAGCCGCTCAAGAATTGGAATAGATTTTCTTACATGGCAAGCGGTTCCATCGCAAACACGTATTACATATTTTCCCTTAGGTTCAAGGGAGAAATTTTCGTAAAAAGTAGCAACACTATAAGCTTTTGCCTCACTGATTCCCAACCCTTTAGAAATATATGGAAATACCTCTCTTGGAATGTAATGATAGTGCTCCTGGACTTCCTGAAGTACCGAGATTATGGCCTGTGGACTATGCCCATGAGCCTGAAGTATTCTATCTACTTCGGATAAATCTATGTTTGAATTCATTTCTGCCTCCCATTATTTTTTTATTAATCAATTATTTTTCTTATTATTTCCAGTTATTATTCCCGTTTTTATAGGACTAAATTTATTTTGTTTTTCCGTTCAGTTACCCATCTTTTTTTATTTTTTCAATTCATCGAATTTGTCATATTTTTTCTAATTTTTCTCCCGCTTTTTAGGTGCTGGCTGGGGAATTCTTCCTCTTTACTAGGTCTTTAGGTATAATTCAACTCAATTGACTTACCCATTTTTCTTAGATTTTGAGCCAACATTTCTACTAATTTTAGCTTCATAGTTATGTCTATTGGTAAACCTTGATGAGCCGCATTAATACTTTGTCCCACATAGAAAACTATTTTTGTGGCTTTTTCAAACAACATATCAGCGAGTAACGATGCACCATCTCTTTTTTTAAAACATTTCGGTGCAAGGTCCTGCGGACTCAAATATTTTTCACTCAATGACAACAGTTTTCTAAGAGTAAGGACTCCTTCAGTCGTCAGATCGATTCCTTTAATAAATCCTATTGGAGGAACCTCTTTATCTGGGAACTCATAGTTCGTCTTTACTTCCTCTTTCAAATATCTTGCTACGATTAAGGAACTTGTTCCCCCACAAACAACTTTTTTGCCATCAGTTTCTAAAAATCTTTCCACATAAAAATCATCTTTTTCTTTATCGACAGGCGGCCCAACCATAAGATTTACATTTAGGGATTCTCGGATTTTCACAGCAGCCACTGTCGTGTCATCTCCTGGTTCGTCAATATATAAATCATTGCATGCTGCAGCTAGTAAACAAGCCATACATCTTGCACTCATACTTGTTTCTACCACCCTATCCAAATATTCTTTGACATCTTTCCTAAGCCACCCAAGGTTAAGTACTTTTCCTATCCCTGCGTGAATAACCCCGTCACTCATCAGGAGAATTACATCATCCGGGATCAAGTTTAGTTCGGAGGAAAAAATCTTTTTACCACATATGGTATGTTCTTTACGCTGAAAATCCTCAGTCTTTCCGTTGTGATAATATATGGCAGCAGGATTATCAAACTCAAAAAGATATCCTTTTCCTTGCTCGTTTATATGAATAACCGAAAATGTTGAATAGGCCACTCCTCTTACTTTGCAAACCGGTAGTGTCTGAATGATAGTATCAATACAATCCTCAATTGATATTCCCTTAGAAACCATTGTGCACAGAATTTTGGAAGTAAGCGTAGCAAGAATATTTGCTTTTACTCCGCTTCCCATTCCGTCAGCAAGAACCATAGTCGTAAATCCATCGACCATTACAGACTCAACTTTGTCTCCACAAAGTTCTTCTCCCTTTTTATTCAATGAAGTATATCCACTTTCCAAATACAACCCCATTTTTACCTCTTATATTTTCTGCTCTTCACTTATTTTCGTAGCACAACTTGCGATTATTGATTTATACAATTTCCTGCTAATCTAACCTTAATTTTCTGTTTCCTTCTCTGATTCTATAAGAGTCTTCTTAAGTTTTAGCAACGCGACCTTGGTCTCAGCTGTGGTTTCTCCAAGTAATGAGGCTATTTCCTGGGCAACTCTCATTTGTTTCTTTATTACCTCATCTGTTGTTTCAAGCGTTTCTCTCTTAACATTATGTAATTTCCGGTCATACTCTACTTCATCGGTTACATCTTTCATAATTGCGAAAATAACTTTATGCCCGGGTATTATCGCTATTGTTGTATCGGCATATTTCCCGCTCTTTTGGAAATGAATTTTCTTTTTTATTAAGTTTTTATTTGAACACTGCGCTAAAACAAAGTCGCTTGCATCAAAACAATCGTAAGCGTACCTTCCCTTTGCATCAAAATCGTTCATGCCAAGAATTTCTCTTGCACTCTTGTTATATTCAGTAATTTTTAAATCATTGTCCAAAACTATGATTCCATATGGACTGTTTTGAATAATTTCGTAGGACATAGATTCCGCTCTTGTTCTCATATACGGAAGACACATCTCTATGTCCGCGTAACCGTTAATTACTGCCATCGCCTTTTCCCTGCAAGTCGAATAACCGCAAGCGCCACAATTTAGCTCATCTTCAGGTTTTATCTTTCCAGTCTTGGCCAATACGGCTTTTATATCCCTTTCTCGCGGAATACTGGAAGAAAGTCCAATATATGGATGTCTTTCGCTAATGTCTACCTTAGAATTGTCCGATCTTCCTACAGTGTTCTTGCCAGTATCTCTTCCGACATATTTTCTGACTATTTCATTGGATTTTATCGCCCCACCTTCCCGTTTTACAACACATGGCCCGTTTACGCAGGCGTACTCACAGCAATTAACTTCGATAAATAAATCACTATAAAAGTCTATATCATCCAATACTTCAAAGCTTCTTTTCACTCCGTCTATGGCCACATATTCGTAATCAGAGGAAAGGCTTTTAAAAGATTTGATTATACCGTTACTTATAGGATAAAATTTTGCCCTATTAAAATTAGAATCCCCGGTCTCACAACACTCACCCTCTTTAAACGTAATATTCTTTTCCTTGAATATTTCGTCTAATTCTTCAAAAGTCAATACTCCATCAATTACTCCACTTTCCGCCCCCTCTCTTTTCTTTGCGATACAAGGGCCTAAAAACACTACCCTGGCTTCGGGATACCTTTCTTTCAACATTCTAGCGTGAGCAACCATTGGGGAAGCCACGGGTGCTAAGTACTTCAAAGCATTGGGGTAATACAATTGAATCATTCGATTGATTGCAGGACACGCGGAAGTAATCAAATTTTTATACTCTTTCTTTTCAAGGAGTTTTGCATACTCTTCAGTCACCGCCGATGCTCCTACTGCAGTTTCTTCGGCAAAGGTAAAGCCCAGCTCTTGTAAAGCTCTACTCATAGAGGAAAAATCAGACACATCGAAGCTTCCAACAAAAGATGGAGCTACTGAGGCTATAACCATTTTGTTCCCATTTAAGAGAGTCTTTACATTTTCTTTTTCTGAATGAACACTTTTGGCATTTTGGGGGCATACAATCGTACATCTTCCGCAAAGAATACACTTGCTTTCTATAATCTTTGCCTGGTGATTTTCGTATTTAATTGCTTTAACAGGACATTCGCGAAGACATTTGAAGCAATCCTTGCATTTTGCTTGTTTAAAATCTAAATACTCCATGTCTTCCTCCTTATTTTTTTCGTAAAAAAACCTTAGGTTAGCAAAACTAACCCTATACTATGTGTTTTCTGCTTTTTTAGGAATTTTTTATTTTACTCCGGATTACTCCTTATTCTCTGTATCTTAAGTTATCCATCTTCTACGATATCTTTTTTAATATTACCTCTTCAAAAAACTTTTTTGTGTCCTCCGCTTTAAGTGAGAAATATTCTCCGTTTACAGTAATTGAAACCCCTTCTGTTCCACACTTACCCATACAGAACGCTCCAGCAAGTTCAATGTTGTCATCTAAATTGTCAGTACGTATCAAATATTGCAATTCCTCAATTATTTGCCTTGATCCTTTCATATGGCATGAGCTTCCTATACAAACCGTTATCTTAACCATAGCTAAATCTCCTTTAATCATAATCAACGACATCTATCCAATGCATCAAAAATTCCCTTTCTTCTTTCTTTCCTTTAACCATTTGAGAGGCCGCGACTATCGGGATCCATTTTTGAACATACTGCTTAGCTGTATCACTTTTTTTGCAAAAAAGAGCTAAATACTTCTCGGCTAAATCTATTTCTCCTTTAAGCCAAAATAGGAGGTAAGTACGGGCAACATCCGCGGATGCGTTACCCTGAGTTGCGTGCGACCAGTCGATAATGTATGCCGTCCCATTTCCAGAAATAATAATATTGCTTGGGTTAAAATCTCCATGGCATACCTTGTCATGTTTCTTAAGGGCATCCAGCCTAGTATGGAGTTCGTACTTAACTGTAGCAGATAGATTTGTTTGCGAGATTTTCCTTTTCATCTTCTCAGATAATCTGTTAAGATTCGGGGCTTTTTTTGAGTGAACATTCATTTGTAAATCCACAAATAATTCTAGATATTCCTCTTTGTTCTCTGGGAATTCACACATCAACTCCTCTAAGGTTTTCCCCTCAATATATTCTGAAACAATAGCCCATTTACCATCTATTTTTGTAACCTCCAACAATTTGGGGATATTTAAACCTGTCTCTTCAACTCTTGCCTGGTTCAAAGCCTCGTTAAGTATATCTGACTTGGAATAACCCTCCGCAAAAAGTTTAATTGCTTTATCCTTGCTTCGGTAAACTGTCTTGTTATTTCGTACTGCGATTATCTTTCCAAGATCCATTTTTTTCCTCCTTATTGCCCATAATATGCGTTCAGATACATTTGTTTTATTTCGCTCATTAAGGGATACCTGGGATTAGCACCTGTGCACTGATCATCGAAAGCCTGTTCGGTCATCTCATCCAATTTTTCTAGGAATCTCTCCTCTTCTATGCCATAATCTTTGATATTTTTCTTGATTCCAACTCTTGCTTTAAGACCTTCAATCGCACTAATTAGATTGTCTAATTTCTCTTTATTTGTACTTCCCTTTAATCCAAGGTAATCTGCCACTTCTGAATACCTTTCAAGTGTATGAGGATACCCGTACTGCGAGAATGTTCCCATTTTTGCAGGAGACTCATCGGCATTGAATCTTAAAACTTCACCTATCATCAAAGCATTGGCAACTCCATGTGGGAGGTGATGAAAAGACCCTAATTTATGAGCCATCGAATGACATACTCCTAGAAATGCATTGGCAAAAGCCATACCAGCCATCGTGGCCGCGTTTGCCATTTTTTCTCGAGCAATGGGATCTTTCGCTCCCATCTCGTATGCCCTAGGAAGATACTCGAAAACCATTTTCAAACTTTTGAGAGCAAGGCTGTCAGTGAAATCAGTTGCAAGCATGCTTGCATATGCTTCTAATGCATGAGTTACCGCATCTATCCCGCTAGCACTAGTTAAACCCTTAGGCGCATTCATCATCATGTCTGCATCAACAATTGCCATATCGGGCATTAGCTCATAGTCGGCTAGAGGATATTTAACTCCGCTCTTCTCATCGGTAATTACGGCAAAAGGTGTTACCTCACTTCCCGTTCCCGCCGAAGTTGGGATGGCTATAAAATACGCTTTTTCTCCCATTTTAGGAAAACTATATACTCTTTTCCTTATATCCATAAATCTCATCGCTAAGTCCAAAAAATCTACTTCTGGATGCTCATACAAAACCCACATTATTTTAGCTGCATCCATAGCAGAACCACCACCTAAGGCAATAATACAATCGGGTTTAAAAGCATTCATTGCCTCTGTTCCCTCTCTAGCACACGCTAAAGTTGGGTCGGGAGCAACGTTAGAAAAAATAGAATAGGTAATCCCCATTTCCTCAAGTTTTTTAGTTATATGATTGGTGTATCCGTTTTCGTAAAGGAAAGTGTCCGTTACAATAAATACTCTTTTCTTTTTGAGGACTGCTTTTAATTCCTCTAGGGCCACAGGTAAACAACCCTTCTTAATGTAGATTTTTTCGGGGGTTCTAAACCAAAGCATATTATCTCTCCTTTCCGCAACTGTCTTTATATTCAAAAGGTGTTTTACTCCCACATTTTCGCTAACGCTATTTCCTCCCCATGAGCCACAACCAAGAGTTAGTGAGGGTGTTAATTTAAAATTGTATAAGTCCCCTATTCCACCATGAGAAGAAGGGGTATTAATTAAAATTCTGCAAGTTTTCATGCGCTTCTCATATTCAGCCAACTTGTTCCCTTCTGTTATCTGATTGATGTATATGGAAGAAGTATGCCCAAATCCCCCGTCCGAGACCAGTTTTTCTGCTTTTTGGAGAGCATCCTGAAAATCGTCGGCCTTGTACATTGCTAAAACCGGGCTCAGTTTCTCGTGTGCAAATTCCTCCGATAAGTCTACGCTTTCCACTTCTCCTATCAGAATCTTTGTTTGCTTAGGAACAAAAATACCCGCCAGCTCGGCAATCTTAACTGCCGTTTGGCCTACAATCTTTGCATTAAGTGCCCCATTAATTATGATGGTTTTTCTGACTTTTTCAGTTTCATCAGGAGCAAGAAAATAACAACCCCTCTCAAGAAACTCTGTTTTAACTTTTTCATATATTTTCTTATCTACAATAACCGCCTGCTCGGAAGCGCAAATCATCCCATTATCGAAAGTTTTGCTAAGTATTATCGAATTAACGGCTAACACCACATCAGCTGTTTCATCTATTATTGCAGGGGTATTTCCCGCACCCACCCCAACTGCTGGTTTTCCGCTACTGTATGCAGCTCTCACCATCCCGGGTCCGCCTGTAGCAAGTATGAGATCGGACTCGCGCATAAGTAAGTTGCTCATATCTAAACTTGGAATATCGATCCAACCAATTATGTCTTTTGGGGCTCCCGCACGAACAGCAGCTTCCAACACGATTTTTGCCGCAGCTATAGTACAAGATTTGGCCCTAGGATGAGGACTGATAATCACACCGTTTCGAGTTTTCAGGGATATTAAAGTTTTAAAAATTGCCGTCGATGTGGGATTAGTTGTCGGAATAACTGCACAGATTACCCCTACTGGCTCAGCAATTTTCTTAATACCATACGCTTTATCTTCTTCTACAATACCAACCGTTTTCGTGTCCTTATATGCGTTATATATGTATTCGGAGGCATAGTGATTTTTTATTACTTTGTCTTCAACAAGGCCCATACCCGTCTCGTTTACAGCCATTTTTGCTAGGGGTAGTCTTGCCTGATTTGCCGCTATGGCGGCTTCAAAAAATATCTTATCTACTTGTTCCTGAGAAAATGATGCAAATTCCTTCTGTGCAATTCTCACTCTATTTATCAGCTCTTCGAGCTTATCTACGCTATCGATTCTTTCAGTTGTTATATTTTCCATATATTTATCTCGCTTTCAATCGTTGTGTTTTAAACAGTTGATTACTATATTTGTTAATCCAGTTTTTTAAAGGTTACAATACTTAATTATTCGAAGCTTCAGAGCAGTTTTCCCTTCTTCCCACCCATTCACGTATCCGAAGGCTATAATCTAAGGGGTTATTTCTCTTTTCTAAGAATTTCCTTTAATTGCATAGAAAGAATGGCGAATGATGCAGCTAGGTCTTCATTTTTTACTGCTATTTCTTCGGAAAGAATTAAATGTGCGGGAGTGAAATTCCATATAGCCCTTATTCCTGATTTTACGAGCAGGTCAGCCATAAATTGGGCTTTGTCTTTACTGGTTGCAAGTATTGCTACTTTAATTTTTAATTTATCTATTACGCTGGCAATTTTTCCTGTCGGCAGGATTTCTTTTCCATTAATCTTCTTTCCGATTATATTATCGTCAACATCAAATCCTGCTACTATATTGAGGCCATATTTGCTAAATCCCTCATATCCCATCAAAGCCTGACCAAGTCTTCCAACCCCCACCAATATTGCTTCCTTGGTGTTGTTGTATCCTAAAAATTCCTCGATGTCTTCTATTAACGCCCCAACCTCATATCCCACTTTTGGCTTGCCTACTCCTCTTATAGCGTAAGACAAATCCTTCTTAACTACAGATGGATTGTCTCTGACAACTTCGGCAAGAGCAACCGAGGATACAAATTTTTCTCCCTTCTCTCTCATCGAGTACAATGCTTTAAGATATAAAGGCATTCTGTTGTAAGTAACCAGCGAAACAGGTCCAAAACTGTCTTCAGTCATTACGCTCTCCTTCTCGGTATTTTCATATCGATATTTTTTTATCGATATAATAATAACCAATGGAAATTCTTTTGTCAACGGGTTTTACAAATATTTAGTCTGTAAAATTGGGGTATTGACTAAGGTTCTTCAGCAGGATAAAATATTAGTTGTGGTATTACCACAGAATAGAGGGAAAAACCGTGTCAAAAAGTCTTACTGATAAATTAGTTGCTGAAATAGAACAAAAAATAGTCAAAGGCGAATGGGGGGTAGGAGAGAAAATCCCCACCCACCGTGAGATGGTTTCTCTTTTTAGCGTTAGTAGATCGGTAATTAATGCGGCAATAAAAGACCTGGACAGTATGGGCTACTTGGAAATAATCCCACGAAAAAGAATTGTTGTAGCCGATTGGAAGAACCAAGGTACACTAAGTGTCTTGGGTGCGCTAATACGGGAAAAAGCCTTTGACAAAAAAACTCTCTCCTCCCTCTTAAGAAGCCGGGAATTAATAGAAACAGAATGCGCGAAACTTGCGGCCCTTAATTCCACACCTAAGAATATTGAGGAGATAAAAAATCATATATCCTTGGGAAAAAATATACTTACTATTTCGGAAAAAGTGGAATATGACATTAAGTTTCATCACTTAATAGCAGTAGCGAGCGGAAACATTGTATATGCTCTTATCATTAAATCCTTCGAGGATTATTCTAGGGAATTCATATCACCTTTTTATAAGTCAGGCGACGTTTTCCCTTTCGTATCAACTAGGCATGAGAAGTTGCTTTCTGCAATTAAAGATAGAGACCCCGAAAGCGCGAGCAATATTATGAAGGAGATTTTGTCTCATGGAGAAAAGATCATTCTCTCCCTCTTAGATAAATTATAAGTCAAACTGTCTGCTACCATAATATTGTCCGGCTAATAAAACAATTCGCTCAGACTCAATTAGATAAAAAAATCCACCCACTTCGCTTCGACTCAATTAGGCCAAATAACTTGCTTACTCAGATTAAACTCGTTTATACCAAAGAACTTGCTTGCTCAGATTAAACTCGTTTATACCAAAGAACTTGCTTGCTCAGATTAAACTCGTTTAGCCCAAAGAATTTGCTCACTCTGTATCGACTAAATTAGATAAGAGACTATACTCGCTTTGTAACAATAAAAATTATATCGTTTCAAAATGCGTTTTGACGCAAATAAATGTAAGGAGAGAAAAAATGGCAAAATATCAGGATGCGATTAAGCAACCCGGGAATCTTAGCCCGCGCGTTAAATGGTTGCGCGATTATTATTTTGAGGGAATAAACAGACCGTGGAATAACGAATACAGCGCCTACACTACCGGGACGCCTTGGGACACACAATTTGACGAAATCACTTATTACATTGTTCCTGAAACCTACCCTTTCATCCCAACATTCTTAGCTTCACTAAAGCAAATATCAAAAGAAATACCGGTGGACGATGACTTCTGGAAGATGAGCATACCTGAAAGAAAAGCCTTCTTTACGAAAAAAGCTGCTGTTGAGTATCTTCCTATGGAAGTTCTTCCAGGAGACCTTTTATGCGGAGCAAGATTTAATATGATGTATTCAATGTGCTTAAACAAGAAGGAGCAGGCAGCCAGGGATAAGCTTATAAAAGAGGCAAGGAGGAGTATGCTGGCCCTTCACAACCATGGATATGGAAACAGCGGAGCAACCTCGGGGCATCTGGTTCCAGATTATGCGAAAATTATCCGTCATGGGTTTAAGGGTGAATATGAAAAAATTAAATCTCTTTATGAAGCACTCAGCGAAAAGGATAAAAATGGAAGAAAAGGACAAAATTTAAGAGCCATGATGACTGCCTGCAAAATGCCTAAGGAACTTGCAGAAAAATATAGTAAGTTTTGCCTATCTCTTGCAGAAAAAGAACAGGACACTGAAAGAAAACAGGAACTTTTGGTCATGGCTCAAAATATGGCTAAAGTTCCATGGAATCCAGCTGAAAACTTCTATGAAGGCGTCCAATCCCTGTGGCTTACCCATATGTTGGTAATGTCAGATGAAAAATATCCCGGACCAGGCGTATCTTTCGGCAGAGTTGATCAATATCTATATCCCTTGTACGAAAAGTCTATTAAAGAAGGGATGAGTAAGGAATTTATGAAAGAAATCCTTGGTTGCTTTTGGGTTCATGCTAATACAGCATACGATGCTCAAATCCGAGTAGGAGGAAATCAAGGAATTACAGCCGGGTTTGGCCAACTACTAACCCTTTCCGGATTGGGGAAAAACGGAAAGGATATGACAAATGATTTAACTTATCTGATTCTAGATGTAATTGACGATATGAGTCCCATACTGGAACCAAAGCCAAATGTCAGGCTTCACAATAATTCACCTGAGGCCTTGATGGACAAGGTAGTTGATATGGTTTGTCGGAGCCAAGGAGCGCCCTTCTTGTTGAATTTTGATGAAAGATCTATGGCAGGAATGCTTCGGGAGAGTAAAAAAGCCAATATTCCCAATTTAATCAATGAAGATAACGTATGTGAATACGCACCTGTAGGATGTCTGGAAAACACTATGGTCGGAAACGATCGCTCGGGCACGGTTGATAGTAATGTTAACCTTCTGAAAGCTATGGAACTAGTCTATGGAAACGGCAAAGACATGTTGCCCTATCTAGATCCTATGTCTGGCAAATGGACTCCCCTTACTCAGGATGGTCCAAAAACTGGGGAACTTCAGGAGCTCGACACATTTGAAAAGTTTTACAAAGCTTACGAGACCCAAACTAAATATGTGCTCAGTAGAATGGTTGAAAACTACGAAAAATCAGAAAATATCAGATATAACTTCAACCCAACCCCATATCTATCCGTCCTCGTCAATGGTTGCGCAGAAAAAGGATTGGATGTAACTCAAGGAGGAGCAGAAATCTCCTTAGTTACTATGGAGGCTGTTACCTATGCAACAACGGTAGATAGCCTTCTCGCTGTTAAATATTTAGTGTATGACAAAAAAGAGTGTACCTTAGAAGAACTGGTTAAGGCATTGAAAGCTAATTGGAAAGGATATGAAGTTTTACAGAATAAGGCACTATATAAGGCTCCAAAATATGGAAGAGACGATGATGAGGCCGATGCTCTTGCAAAAAAAGTAATGGATTTTTGGTCGGAGGAAACCTGGAATTTCAGAACAAAATGTACGGGAAGACAGTTCAGACCCGGAATGCTCTCCTGGAACTACTGGATAGGTAATGGCTTCATTTTGAAGGCAAGTGCAAATGGAAGAAATGAAGCTCAATTCCTTTCAAACGCGATATGCCCCTCAAACGGAGCTGATATAAACGGCCCCACTGCAAACAGTAACAGTGTCGGCATTGCCCTTGGAGGAAATGGGGATAATGGAGACTATGAAGATTATTTTAACTGCCTACCGAACGGGGCAAGCCATACAATTACTTTCAACACCTCCCTCCTCAGAGACTCTGGTCACAAAGAGAAATTCAAGTCCTTCTTAAGAGGGTACTCCAAGAACGGAGGAACTGCCCTTCAGATTAATATTTTGGATGCTGAGGTTTTAAAGGATGCCCAGAAGCATCCTAAGGATTACCGTCATCTCTTGGTAAGAATTACCGGCTATAACGCATACTTTGTAAGCGTTGGGAAAGAACTACAAGATGAAATTATTGCGAGAGAGAGCCATAAGACTTACTAAATCATTCCAAAGTAAAAAATTCAAAGGAACCACAGAATAATGAAGATTCTAAACATTCAAAGAATGTCCACAGAGGATGGGCCAGGAATACGAACTACTCTATTTGTAAAGGGGTGTCCTCTATCCTGTAAATGGTGCCATAATCCAGAGAGTATCTCCCCCTCTTCTCACACTGAATGGATTTCCGTAAGGTGCATGGGATGCAATACCTGTATTGAAGTATGCCCAAAACAAGCCCTTTCCTCGACAGAAAAGGGTATCGTGATTGATCAGGAAAAGTGTGTAGCCTGCGGAAAATGTGCTGAAGAATGTCCTACGGGAGCAATAGAAGTCAAAGGAATTAATCGGACGGTAGATTCGCTATACAAAGAACTTATCAAAGACAAAGCATATTGGGGAAAGGATGGAGGAGTAACTCTCTCGGGTGGAGAAATCACGATGCAATCAGCTGATGCTCTACTACTAGTAAAAAAGCTCCACGAAAATAATATTAAGACTGCTATAGACACCTGTGGTTTTTGCAAATGGGAAACCCTCCAGAAACTAATTGAATATTCAGATATTTTTCTTTATGACCTGAAAATTTATGATTCCAAGAAGCATTTCGAGTTTACTGGTCAGGATAACAAGGTTATATTCGAAAATTTTGAACTATTAGCAAAAGAATGCAAAGAAAAAGGAAAAACCCTTTGGGTAAGAACCCCGATTATCCCAGGAGCCACTGACTCTGATGAAAATATAATGTCTCTGGCAAAAGTAATTGGACAAAAAGCTGATTTATGGGAGTTGTGTGCTTTCAATAACCTCTGCAAGGATAAATACGACAGACTAAAAATAGATTGGGATTATAACTCTTCGTCCCTTATGGATGAAACGCGAATGAAAGAACTAGTAAAAATAGCAATTGATAACGGAGCAAAGAACGTTCTCTGGTCTGGAATGACCAAAAGGTGTGATTAGCTATATTATTGGGGGTTCTTTTCAGACTAAAATAACTCAGATATAAAATTTACAACACTACAAAGGACTAATAATTACATATTCCAAGTAATGGAAAAGGGAGGAAACAAATGAATAAAGTTTCTGCAAAAGATGCGCTAGATCTGGACAATCCGTATAAAGTAGCATTGGTTGCCATGCTGGATGACAAAAATGACATCCATATGACACTTCTCTCCTCACTAATGAATAAGGGAGAGGATAAAATGATGTTTGGCGAATTCATTGTGGGGGGAAGCAAGAAATTTATCTATCAGAATCCCAATACAGGTTTTTTCATAATGAATACGAATAAAGAATTCTGGACTGGAAAAATGCACTTTACTCATTCTGATACAGAGGGAGAGGACTATATTCATTTCAATGAAATGCCTCTTTACCGCTTTAACACTTACTTTGGAGTTAATACCGTTCACTACGCAGATCTCATTGACATTTCCGAAAAACAGCCACTGAACATGGGTGGAATTATCAAAAATGCGCTAAAAGTTACCTTCTTTAAGCCTTTTTTTGCGGGAGATAAAACAAAAAAGGTACTTAGACCCTGGTCCCAAAAATTCCTTGCAGCATTAGCTGGTCTTATGTTTATCGGATACGTAGGAGAGGATGGCTTTCCAAAGATCGTTCCAATAATCCAAGGTCAATCTGTTTCCTCAAGCAGAATAGTTTTCACAATGAAACCCTACGATAAGATGCTGTCCGACCTGAAAGATGGCGCTAGAGTAGCGATATATGGACTCAGCCTTGCTATGGAAGGAGTTCTTGTGAAAGGTAAATTTACAAAAGCAAAAGGAGACTTCGGATACATGGATATCGATACTGTATTTAATCCCTGTCCTCCAAAACACGGGTACGTATATCCTGAAGTCGAAAACGTAGCAGTTACTGAGTTTTAGTAATAATACATTGAAGAATAAAATTTATTCCTGAAGCAAGTCATTCATTAGTGCCTTTTTTCTAACCTTGTAATTAGGTTTTTTCAGTTGAAGAATAAAATTTATCCCTGTAGCAAGTCATTCATCAGTGCCTTTTTTCTAACCTTGTAATCAGGCATAAACTTCTCAATTAAAGTATAAAATGCCTTGTCGTGCGCTCGTATTTTTAGATGAGCAAGTTCATGAAGAACCACGTACTCAACTGCCCTAACCTCTGCTTTCAACAAATATTCGTTAAAAGTAATTCTTCCTTTTGTTTTATTGCAGCTTCCCCATCTGCTCTTCATCTTTCGCACGCCAATATATGGCTTAACGAAATTATATTCATTGAGAGTTATTAGCCATTTATCAATAAGCGAATCAAAAGTAATATATGCTAATTCTTTCCACCATTTTGAAAGGACCCTGTCTTTAAGTTCCTCGTCTTTTAAATCTTTAACGCTCAAAACTATTGTATCCCCCACTATTTTTACGGTATTATTCTTCTCTTGCCTTTCAATTATCGTATATAGAGAGCCTAGAAGTTGAAGTTTATCATCCTTTCGGATATACCCCATTAAATAGTTGTTTTGAGACTTTTGTTTTTCTGAAACAAGCTTAATCCAGTCTGATTTTCTCTCTAAAAAGTCCCTCACATATTTTTTATCTACCCCATAAGGAAAGGTACATATTACCCTTCCTTTTGATACTCTAAGATTAATATTTTTAACTCTCTTTCTTATCATCAGCACTTCAGTGCATCCATCGGAAAGAATTTCAACCGTCATAAATTACCCTTCCAAGCTATAGTATTATCTATATTATTCCCAATTAGATTGTTAGATAAAGGTGATAATTGAACTTCTCATCACTAAAGTGTTGAGATTCCTACTTCATAGACTTCGTATTCTCCATCTCCATAGGCGTAACT
>MWEH01000196.1 GCA_002070965.1 Firmicutes bacterium ADurb.Bin080
AAGATGTAATGGTCCTCTCAGTGCTGATGAGCAGTCTATACCATAAGGCGTTTTATGCTTTCCTCTTTGCCTTTCTGAAAAGGCAGCTCCGCATGTATAACAAATCCAAAATCCAACCCCTTTTCTTCCTTTACAGACAACTGCCAACTCACCATCTGATGAATACCTGCACTTAATCTTAAATTTACTAATAGGAAATTCTTTTTCTTCAGGTTCTTTATAATCAAAGAAATACGGTCTTGTTGTAAATTCACGTTTGGGACGGGATTCGCCCGGTTTTCGTGGTTCATAGTCTTTAGAAGTTACAAAACCAAATATAGGTGTAATGAATTTGTGTACTTTTTGGCGCGGAATACTACCATGAATCTTACACGACATAGAAGGTGGCATATCCTCAACCGTTCCTCCTTGGATGTAAAACCGCTTACATTCGGAGCAAATAGTATACCAATAAATTGGCCAGGTTCTGTTTTTTACTACCCTTAAACCAGCGCTTTCCCAAGTGTACCCATTCGCAACTACCTGGCTACTGGGTGCAAATTCTGAAATCGCTATACGTAAATCTCTTTCCAATTGTATATTTTTAGATGCAGGGATATGAGACAGAGTGGCGAGTTCGACAACATCAACAGGAAAACCGTATTTAGGAATAACAGTATGTGATGCCAAAAAATCTATGAGTTGTTTTTTCTGAAGTGTTTCCATTCTATCATTAGCCCAATTACGGTCATAAGTAAGTCGGCTTTCTTTTGTTTTATTTCCCCCTGAATCAATGATTTGCTTTAATTCTTCTCCCTTATTTTTATAATATTCTTGCAATTCCGTATATTCGCTTCTTATTTTCTCATCAGCAATGGTAAGGGTTCCATCATTACCGATGAGATTATCTACCCAACCCCATTTTTCTATATTGAATAAACTATGCATATCTTGAGGAATAGCCCTTTTTAACGACTCTAAGATAGATTCTGGTTTTTTCCCGAGATATTCTTTCAACTTTTTAGTGCCAGAAATATCGCTGATCTCAAGTTTAAAGAAAGATTCTGCGGTTCCAAAGTAATCAGGAAACTGTCTGAAGAAGTTTGCCAAAACAATAGAATATAGATGACGAGAGACAATTTTTTTATTACGTATTTCAACTGCTGGTGGTTTTAATCGTCCTTCCACCATTTTTTCAGGCTCTTTAAAGTATGTAAGATCGTGGGAACGAAGTTGAGCAAAGGTCAAGGTAAAACCTATAGTATCGAGCCTTCGGCCTGCCCTCCCTGCCCGTTGAATGTAATTTGAAGGCTCGGGTGGAACATTACGGAGAAATATTGCTTCCAACTCACCAAGATCTACTCCTAATTCAAATGTAGTTGAACAGCTTAATATATTAATTTCTCCTTGTATGAACTTCTGTTGAATAATTGATGCATAATCTGTGTTAAGTTGAGCTGTATGTTCCTGAGATGCCATCTTTGTAGGGGAGAGATTAGAATAAAGGTACCGATAATGGTTGTTCATAATCTCTTTCCTTCTTAAGGGGTCTATTGATTCAAGCCTTCCGTTGCAATTGAAAGTAGGACAAACACCTCGAACACTTGCCGGTATAATCACTCCACACCTATCACAAATGAACCAGGGAGAACTATTGTCTTCTTGAATAATCCTCCAATATTTATAATCAAGTTGGTAAAGCACACCTTGTCCGGGATTACTAAATTGATGAATGCCCCTTCCTGTCCAATTATTTCTAAGATCTTCCCATATTTTACCTAATAATTTCTTAGATTTATCATTTTCATCATCCCCTGTGATTAGCTTGTATAGCTTTTTCAAGTATTCTAACCTTGCATTCAATCTTCCTGGAGCAGGAATAAAAGAATATATGCCTTTTTTAATATCAGACCCTTCACCTCTAAACTTGTACTCTCTGTTTCTTGGAGCAAAGAACTCATCTTGAGGATCCGGACCATCTTCGGGAAAAGTGATTGCGATGTTGAAACGCAGAGTGTTAAGCAATGTTTGGTATACAGCTATTGTCTCCTCCTTGCTAAGATTCCCGGGGGATTCTTGCAATTCTTTAATCGGCTTCCAATCCTCGGGAATAACTGGTATAAACGACACTAATCCGACTCCCTCCAGAGAATTTCTTCTATCCCAAACACCACCAAAATCTTGAAGAATCCATCTCCAAACTTCTTTCTTCTTCTCTTTTCTATCCATGCCTAGGTCAAATACACTTTTTTCCTCGGCAAGTTTTAGAACATCTTCACATAAGGATCTGAGTCTATAGTCCTGCAATGGATTATTTTGAGACAAAGCATCCACAATCAATCGCCGAAACAGAATCCTTTTGTATGTAAATTCTAAGTAAGGGGCAAAGAATGCAGCATCTTGCCTGCTATCTGAAAAGGTGAGTATCTTCTTTTTTTTTACACTTTCCTTTTTAAGGTTTTGATATAAAGCTGTAACCAATACCGCAGCAGGTGCATCTTTTTGGAAAATGAATTCTCGAACGATATTGATAGACCGCAATCCGCATAAACAACATATGTTAAGAATTCTGTCCTTAGGAGTGATCTCAATCAAAGTTCGTATCGTATTATTTTCCTGAGTGCAAGCACATGTAGGTTTATCTTCTGATATTGTCCCACATTTTATGCATAATTTCCAAGTTTTTCCTTTTTCAGCAATTTCTTCAGGCACTGCGACTTCTTGATCTTCGTCTTCTTCTAATGGGGTATCTTCTCTCCACAAAAGAAAAAATCTGTTCCTCCTTGGAGTGTCTATCTCGGCAAAAGAATGTTTTAATTTTCCTTCCTTAACATCACCAACTAAATACTCTTGTCCACACCTGCGACAGGATGCCAGTTCAAAAACTGGATAATTATCATCTGTTAATTCTCGCCTTTCCAAAAATATTTTTGGTTCAGGGTAGAATGAGACAAAAATACCCTCTGGTGCACGCACAAACAGATGGTAGCGTGCAGGAAGAAGCGGTAAAGATTCCTCATCAGGACGTGCCCAAACTACTATATTAACAAGACTGATGATATGCTGGCGCTCTTCGTCTGAAGGATTATCCTTTTCAATAAGTTGTTTAACGCAGTCCTCAAAATTTTTTGACCCTTCTTCCAATATTCCTTTCAACTTTGTAGCTTTTACATTTTTCGAGAGGGTTTCATAGAGGAACCTTTTGACATTACCATCGCACCGTTTTTTTGCCTCATTCAATATATTTTCAGGAACGTCAAATTTATCACAGATTTCATAACATCGTTCTAGCAGAGAATCTGACTTTTCTCGAATTATTTTATCCAGTTCTGAATATAATTGGATTGGGCAATTGAAATTGGCTTC
>MWEH01000197.1 GCA_002070965.1 Firmicutes bacterium ADurb.Bin080
TTACCCTTTTTTTTGCATTTATGCCAAAAAATCTAGCACTATCTTAAATTTTGCATTTACTTTGAGAATTAACACATTATATTACCTAGCAGTTCATGATGCAATACTATTTGTTGCTCTAAACGCAACCCTTTTTCAAGGGCCATTAACTACAATATACTCACATACGACCTTTTTTACAAATTCTTTTTATCTCAATGTTGCACAGAATGATTCTTAATCTCCTCGGCGAAATATTCTTATCCAAACCCAAATTGGGCTAATATTCAAATGTATTTGTAGCTTCATTATCAAAACATAATAAAAATTTTCTCCTTCTCATACATCATGTTTTCCCCCATTACTAATGAGTATTTACATGCTATAATAATTCTTAGTGTTAGGAGAATATTTATGAGAAAATACTTCGTTTTAATAGTATTAGTCATTTTCGTAGCCTCTTTTGCGCTTGCTCTTTCGGGTTGCACCCCTGAGGAAATAGCACATGAACCTGATTTCACTCTAAATTACACGGAGCCAGAGAGCGGTATTCCATATTTCACAAAAACTAATAGTGATGGGACTGTAGTTGATACTGACTTTAGAATCTTGAACTTCACTGATCTTCATCTACATGATGGAACATCATCATTAACTTATCTTACTTTAAGTATTATGGAAAGACACATCCAAAGAGAAAAACCCGATCTAGTTGTTATTACAGGAGATATTTGTTTGGGGTCCCTTGCTGAAGAAGCCCAGATTGCTTTGAATGATGTTTTTGAACGAAATTCACAGTATTATGCAATTGTCCTAGGAAATCACGATGGAGAAGGCTCGAGTATCTCTAGAGAAGAACTGATAACCAATTATGAAAACTTCCCTTTCTGCCTTACAAGAAGAGGTCCTTCAGATATTTACGGATATGGTAACTATGTAATAAATATTAAAGGTTCAACAGGACAAATAGTTAATTCCCTTGTGTTTATGGATAGCGGAGATTATACCACCGAAACCAAATGCCAAGAATATGGTTTTTCCTATAAAAGTGGTTACGATTTCATTAAGCCTGACCAAATTGATTGGTATAAAACTACTTTAGATTCTATTAAAGAATCAAATGGAAATATTATGCCCAAATCTGCCCTTTTTATTCACATTCCTTTGTATGAGTATGCGGATGCATTCGATTTATCCCAAGATAATGAAAACCCTGGACAAGCGACTCTTGTTTATGGACAACATATGGAAAAGGAGTGCTCTTCAAAAATTAACTCCGGGATGTTTGCCGCGATTCTTGAAAAAGACAGCACCAAACTTGTTATTTGTGGCCATGACCACGTTAATGATTATTGTGTGGAATATCAAGGTGTTAAACTCACTTATTCGCAAAGTCTATCCTACGGATCATATTTTCTTAGAGCGAATGGAAATTTGAAATCGCTCCTAGTACTTCAAGAAGGCTCCAATTTGACCTTTCCTGATGGAGCCACGCTATTAACATTAGGAGCAGATATTACTCCAAGCAGACTTCTAAACCAAGATTACCCTCAAGTCTTTGAAGGTTTAGAGGAAGAAATAATCTCGGCAAACATTAATCCTGCCTCTCTTCCAGAATAGGTATGCACAAATAAATCGGATTTTATTTTTGAAAAAAATATTATATTTAACGAACTTCGGGGAATTGAGATATTCGAAGATTTGTAGCCCCATATGGAACAAGTTTAATCCTCTCATTCTCTGAATTATTATCAGTCACAGAGCTCATGCAGTCGCACTGATTGTTCTTAATTTTCCAATTAACTCTTTTTCCGGTAACCTCTACTGTTATATTAGGGTTGCCAAATGGAGCATTCGATGAATCATCTATATATAATATTTTCGGGTCAAGCATATTTGTATTTAACCCGTATCTCCATTCCGAACAGGGATCCATCTCCCTATCTGAAAACCTTGATGAGCCCATTGTAACCTTTTCCTTTATTGGCAAAGCCATCAATAAAGGTCCATAAAAAAGGGATATTGACGAATCGGGATTCCTTTCAGTTCTTAGCTTAAAGTTGTATTCTAATCTATACTCCTGTTTCTCATAAGCTTTTATCGTGATTTCTTTTTCAAGTTGTTCTTCCCCGTTAATGACTATACTTTCTGCAAATTCCGGACATTGAATTTGAATATCAAAATTACCTTTGTTTATTTTCAATAATGCATTATTCCTGAAAGGATACTCCGAGCTTATCGATAAAGATACTTCTTTATTATTTATTCTAGTATTAATTTCCGAAGCTATAGGCGCAACTAGGATTATGGCGTTATCATTTTTATATGCTATGTGCTCTGCGAACTTTGGAAAGCCCTGATGCATATTTGAAAGGCAACAGGCATAATTTGGCTTCAGCCCGTATATGTTTGATTTATTATATGAATCGTACCATGTTCTTTTTGCAGTAGTCGCAGAGATTTGATTAGTTTGTTGCACATATTGATGGGCGCACATATCGGGAGTAAACGTGGCAGGAAAGGCGTTATAGGCCCATTTTTCGAGCAGGTCAGCCCAAAACCTATCACCAGATATTTCATAATTTTTTTCTGCGCTAAACATGCTTTCTGCAACTGTACACAACTCTGTCCCCTGGAATGCTTCATAGCCACTTAAATGCTCATCGCACGTGAATAAGGATATAGAAGTACCGTTCTTATCCATTATGGTTTTAAACCCTTCTTTTGCGCCTTCGTTTCCGCCAGCTTCTCCTGTAAACAATTCTTCAAGTATAGGGTATTTTAGTGCCATGGCAATATTTACACCATGCGTAACATGGTAAAATTGGTTAAAGAAGAGCTGTTCTCTTTTTATTGTTTTTTCCTTTTTCCTTTCTTTTGTCTTAAAAATATTTCTAATAAAGTCTGGAGCATAGAAAAGCACTTTTTTTACATTGAATTTTTGGGAAGAATAGTAGTTTTTTGAAGCTTCTGGCCATCTAAAGTTTGCAAACTCCTTTTTCCAGTCAAACCTATAAATAAGTATCTTTCTTGCAAGCTCTAGCAGTTCCTTATCTCCAGTTTTTTGAAACAGCCATCTAATTCCAATGAGTTCCTCTCCAGCCCTTACCGAAGCCCAGCTAAAAAAAGGTCTGTTTTCTATGGTTTCATTCATATAATGATAATACTTCTTAAGAAATGGGATGACTCTTTCATCAGATGTCGCTTCAAAGTAATCGGGAAGCATTTTGGTTACAACCATTCTAGGCCACCAGTCTTTACTTTTTTTAGGTCCAAAAAATCCTTCATCATCTTGAGAATTTAAGATGGAATCAATCCATAGTTTAGCCATCTTAATCAATTTAGTGTCATTTAATAAATAAGCTAAAGGCATTAGTCCGTCTATATAATACGGACCCCTTTCCCAACTCTCCCCCTTTCCCCCAAGCCAAGCAGAATCAAGGGATAGATCTTTAAATAGATCCATTACATTCCCCGATAGACCTTCTGCTTGTATCTCAAGCTGTTTCAATAACCATCCCTTAGGTTTGATGTCCCCTAATGGGATCTTTTCAAATTCTCCGTTTAACATACATGCTTCCTTATTCACAACAATATATAAATTATAACAAAAAAATATTATTAATTACATCTGCAAAAGTCCTAATGGAAGCCTTATCAAAAAAGCGTATATCCTTTTTTCCCTCTACTCTTTAGGTGGTATTGTCTGCGCCTTACTTTTATTATATAATTGTATACAATATATGCAGTTTATAGTTCATCCCTTTATTGATTAAGGAGGAGATTGTATGAAAATTGTAAGAAAAGCGGTTATTCCAGCGGCAGGTTATGGGACCAGATTTCTGCCTATAACTAAAGGAATTCCAAAAGAGATGTTGCCTATCTATGATAAACCTACCCTCCACTATATCGTTAAGGAAGCAGTAGACAGCGGTTGTACCGATATTCTAATTATTGTATCTGAGGGAAAAGAGGCTATTAAAAAGTATTTTGCCAAAGAAGGCCCATATGATGCAATTAAGGACAGAAAAAGGTTATATGAAATAGACGAGTTAGTAAGTAAAGCTAATATATCTTATGTTACGCAAAAGGTACTTAATGGAAATGGAGCTGCGGTACAGCTAGCAAAAAACTTTACTGGGGATGATCCATTCGTGGTAATGTTCGGAGATGATGTTATAAGAAGCCGCACAGACCCATGCTCAAGACAGCTTATAGATGCCTTTCAAAATACAGGAAAAGTTGTTCTAGGAGTGCAGGAAAGGCCTGACTCAGAGGCAATATTGTATGGTGTTGTAAAAAAAGGAAAAACTGAAGGAAGATATACCGAAGTCCTTGGAATCGTTGAAAAACCACAATTATCTGCGCTCCCATCCAATTTATGCAGTTTGGGAAGATTTGTTTTAATTCCTGAAATATATGATGCTCTCGCCAATACAGAAACTCATTTCGGAGAAATCTATTTGACAGATGCTATCTCTGCCTTGGTAAAAGAAAACAAGGTAGTTGCATATACCTTCGAAGGGGAGAGATTCGACCTAGGAAACAAGTTTGGCTTCTTACAAGCAAATATTTCATTTGGACTTGAGGGTGAGTATCAAAAACGACTTCTAGAATATATGAAAAAAACCATTCTAGAAAACGAATAATAAACCATGATGATATAAGAAAAGGCCCTTTGCGGGGCCTTTTTTATGTTAAACCTACTAATAATAATGGGAAGTAATCACTGTATAATTTCACCATTTTTACGCATACGTCTTTTGCTTTCTAATAATAAAGAAGAGAGCTGAAAGAAGCGCAAGCCCAGCTATTACTCCTCCAGTAATCCACAACCAAATCATATTCTCTTTTTCTTTTATAGTAAGGGTTGTTTCATATGTAGTATCTTCGTAAAATTCATCCCCCGCATACTCGACAACAACTGTATACGTCCCTGGCGCTGTAGGAAGCGAAGTATATACTGTTCCGTCAGTAGAATGGAAGGTAACTGAAATATCTTCAGAACCGCTTGATTTCCCATTAATCAACGCTTGCAACGCAGTAGGAGTTTCTTCAACTTGCACAAGATTACCGGATATTTGAAGGGATGGCTTAGCCTTTTGTACATTAAGGGTCATTTCACCCTTCACAAGATAATTATTCTCCGCTTTTCCCTGATATAGATCGTAAAAATCAGATCTAAACGGCACAAATTCCCAATAATACTTTGTTATTGCAGGATGCAAATACTGCCCATCAATAAATCTCACGGTCCCTTCTTCACTAGGGCAAGTAAGTGTAGGCATAGTATCTCCATAATATAGGGTACGAGTAACTGGATTTGGTACAACTGAATATACAGCCTTTTTAATTGTTAAACTTAGATTTACTGTTTGTGGAATATAGTTTTCCTTAGTTACTAAAGCTGTCACATGATATGTCCCAGGATTTACGAAAGATGGAATATTCTCTTTTCCGTTATATCTTACCGTGTATGATGAATCTATATCTTCTAATTTGAGTTCGTGTCTTCTACCATCATAAACTATTCCGTCTTCAATAGGAGTAAAAGTAATTGTTTCCATTATAGCCGGATTAATGAAATAGTATGAACTAATACTGTTTGTCAGATAGTAGTTTGCCCCAACTTTATTCTCCGAGTCGATAGATAGATTCAATCTAAATCCGTTATATCCAGATCTGGTTGCTGCAACGTTATCTCCTTCCATATATTCTATTAAGCCAATAATATCCACATTATCATTTCCGATTAATCCAAATACCTCATATGAAATATCCTTTGCTGTCCCATCATAAACATTATCAGCGGGTCCAGTAAATGTAACATATAGTGGTGCACGGTCCACAGTATATTTAATCCCAGCTTCTGACATATTCACAATGTAGTTTGTCCCGGCATTTAATGTTGCTTTTTCTATACTATACTCACCTGCTCCCGCAAGTTGTGCTCTCATGCTTCCAGTCCAAGAGTTTCCTGTAATTAAAGAAGGAGGAGTAAATTCAAATTTCTTACCGAACATTGTGAGCCTTCTTGATAAAACATTCTCGCTGTAAGAATAAAAGTATAATTCATGGAAATCAACATCAATTGTCTCGGTTTCGCCGGCATTCAGATAAGATAATTCAGTTTTTCCAAGGTCGAAGCTTACAATGTTTTCTTCCCTTCTGACATATCCTAAATTGGTATCTATGTAATAGTTTCCACTTTGATAAATAGTATCTTGGAAGAAATATACTCCAGGGCGATCGGTGTCTTGGTAAGCATTATATCCTATATCTATTCTTCTATTAGAACCATCGAACATAGTATATTCAAAATATTTGTCGACTGGACCTTCAAGGAGGGAATATTTCATATCCTTAAGTACAATCCCTTTTTCCATATCAATCAGGAAGTTAAGTCCTCTTTCTTCATCCATATAGTTGTAAACACCTGTCTGATTCTCATATTTTTGTGTCAATGAAGCAAGTTCAACGTCTACTGAAATCTCTTGAGTATCTGAGCTGTAATCATCTTTTATCAAATAATTGAAGGAAATGTTTCCAACGGTTATTGGGTATAACCTCGTTGCTTTGCCTCCTCTAAAATCTATCTCATATACGTACCCGTCGTTAGCTCTATACAAAGCAGTGTCTGTCTGAAGATTTCTGTTATAAACTTCATTCTCATCAATCAACAAGGTCTTTAAAGTCTCGCTGGTATCTGCGTAAGATATATATCCGGAGGAAGTATTAATCTTGTATACTTTGTTCCCAGAAACTGACGTCATATTGTTGAAATTGATCGTATATCTGACAGTATAACCCTCTCTAACAACATCAAAATTACCAATTGTTCTCTCAGCATTCAGCCACACGACTCTTCTTTCAACTATTTCAATATTTTCTACGGCCCCGTTCTTGTCAACAATACTAAAGAAATAACCATCCCTGTTATTATATGTCAAAATGGTGTTTTCAAAATAATTCTTATGTCTCACTAATCCAGTTGAAGAATCAAGGACATACTCCCTTCCAGAAGCAGTAAATTCTGCAATATTTTCTGAAAAGACTAAATCTGTATAATCAATAGTTTCATTAACCGGTGTCCCGTCATTAGTGGTATATCCAAATTCAAATGATTGAATTGAAAAAGGAACCCAAGAATAATCTCTGCAAGCTACTCCTACTACTAAATCAAGGCTGTAAACATACCCATCTTCCGCAATATAATCAGCAAAGCCAACTTGTACATTCTCTCCATTTCTCTCATCGAAAACAGTAGGATAGACAAAATACTTCATTCCATCGAGCTCATAATAATATGAGTACACAATATCTCCGGAAGCCACCGCAGATGTTCCAAAAACGTTCCCCTGTCCAAGCAAAGGCACTATGGTAATCGGCAAAGCAAGAATCTCAAGAGCACCTGTAAATAACTCAGTATAGGAACTGAAAGTATCTCCTTTCGGGCTCTCCAAATACTTAACTCTAACATCATATACTCCTACTTCTACTGGAGGACTGTTTCTCCAAACAAATGTCCCTTGCTTCTTGTATTCGTAGGAGATTTTCCCAGGAGGAGTCAACCCTGCCGTATTTGAAATCACCGCGGAAGAAGCTGGAATCGATCCGCCGTTATAATATACAGTCTTACCTGCAAGAACAAAAGATGGAGCAATATTTCTTATTTCCAAACACATAAATCTCACAGCGGTTGCAGTTAAGTAGTTTCTTGAGTCTGTATCATAAGAGGGGTTATATGTCGCCCTTACACTATACTTTCCGCTTTCAATTGGATAAGAACTACTTGTCCATTGATACCAATTATATTTGTTGTCCGCAAACACACCATACTCATAAGAAACCGTGGATGTGCCATTCGTATTAGTTAACGGAGGCCCAATCAGATCTCTGCTTGCACCTCTAAGAATAACATCGGGGACATACTGTGCATTGATAAAACCGAAATCAACAATTATATCGTTTATGACTATTATCGGCGAAATCTTATTAATCGTTATAATATTATCCTTTCTATCCGAAGTAGCTGCATAATTATCTACTATATCAATTCTACGCTGATAGGTAACCCTCATATCGTATGAGCCAGCATCGACAGGAGCTGCAGATGTAAATGTTTCCTCTCCGCTAAGTTTATATTCAAATATCAAAGTCCCCTTGGGCATTTCTCCCTTTACTCCAACCATTGAAACGGTTACTCTGTGGGAATCACCGGTGAAATCAAAAACATTAGAGGTAGATGCATATGAAATTTGAACTGCTGCAGGGTTAACTATAAGTCTTGCCTGAATTCTTTGAGGAACGGTATACACGTAGTTATCATTAGCGCCTTCTGTATATTGAAGAACTACGTCATAACTGCCTATATCTTTCACCCTAGCTAGTACCGGAGCTGATGGAGTTCCGCTTAGCTGATATCCTACGCTTACAACACCCGTAGGACCTGTTATATCATCGGGTAGTTTCCCTAAAGTTACTAGGTTTGCAGGAATGATGTGATATTCAGCATCATAAGTGTATTGCATTGCGCTTCCAAGATTAATCCCCATATAATCCTTTATATTTTCCTTATATATAGTGAAAAGATCTTGTCCGTTATACTTGTTAAACGCTATTGTATTTCCCTCATAGTCTGTTCCTTCCTCGGTAGTATAGTCTATGGAAACTGAGTATATTCCAGCATTTACAGGGGCATCGCTAGACCAGTTGACACCATCTTTTGAATAAGTGACTATTGCTGTTCCGGGAATTACCTTTCTAAAGCCATACTCATCAAGATCTGTAGGGCTCCCATAAAATCTTACTTTGGAAAGATCAAAACTGTGAGACAGTCCATCAAAATCTACCATTACCCTACAACCATCTAGCAATACTATATCTACTACTCCATCCTTAATTAATAAAGCGGCTGTAAACGGCTCCTCTGGGTTATCGTAATTTGTATAATTGTCAGTTGGTGAGGCGATAAACTTAATGTACAAGTCATAAGTCCCTGCAGAGGTGACCTCATTAACCCACTCAGTTTCTCCTGTTATTCTAAACTGAATTACAATATTTCCACCAACTGGCTTATCAGATCCAACCCCAGAGACAATTGGTTGAATGGTTGCCGGATTAATTGGTTGTCCGGTAAAGTTTCTGACATATTGAGTTTCTCCCTGAGACAGACCTAGAGAAATAGTAGGAACTGCTTTTGCAATTATAATGTTATTAAGAAAATCAACAGTTGCATCCTTGTAATTATCCCCGTCTTCCGCTTTGTAGAGAACCCTAGTACTATATGTCCCAGCCCTTCTTGGCTTATCTCCTGACCATGGCTGTTCTTCATATCTATATTGATAAGTAACTAACCCTGCTCTTGGGACAGATCCCCCTTCTCCGACAGGATTAATAGAAGCTTGCTTAACAATTGGGTTGCTATATTCATCAAAGTCGTTGTATGGATATCCAATTGTCACTGCTTTATATGTGGTAGAGATAGAAGGTAGAACAACCGCTGGTGTTACTGGAACAATAATACAGGTTACTGTAGAAGTGGGTATGGCGTAATTCTTTGACGTCCCTCCGCTTAAAGTAATTGTATAAGTTCCAATACTAGTAAATTGTAAAATTGGATCCCCTATCAATGTTTGGTAATTTAGAACTGGTGGGGTGAATGGAACGCCCAACAGAAGTAAAGACTCCATAGTTTCCCCAGGAATCCACCCTTCATATGTAACATTGTCCGCAGTTGGGTTAACCTCACCGTATTCCTTCCTAATTACATTAGGCTGCCCTATATTAGATACACTTGCTGAAAGCTGTTTGCGAGTCACAGTCAGACTTCCAGGAGCAGAGGTTATGTTATAATTACTTGCTTTAATTCCTCCGGTTCCGAGAGTAACTGTTATCTGGTAAGGATTGTGTAATTCCTGATTATTCTCAATATAAGCTGTAGACTCCTTGTGCGCATTGTCTTTGTCATAATTAATTATATTTCCAGTCATTATTTCAGAAGGAATATCGGAAAAAATTTGATATGATAGTCCGGTGTATCCATCTGTTCCCTTTGCCGGGTCAGTTGCAGAAGTTGTATAAGTATACGTAAATGTTGCCTCTGTCCCATATACCGTTGAGGTAGGAGCAAAGGAAATAACTAAATTACGCTTATGAATAGTAACTGGAATATCTATTGTATACGCAAGATAAGCCGAGCTTTCGTTAACAACGTAACCAGAGTGAGAAAATGTTAGTGTACAAGTCCCAGCCTTTCTAATGGTAATGTTCCAGTTTGGGCTAGCAGGAGTAACAGACACTATTTCTGAATTCGAAGACTCTATTCCTATAGAAGAATATATGCTTGGGTTAGTCGTCAAGTACGATGCGAGTTTATTTCTGGGAATACTGAATTCATTGTTTCCATACGTCTTATTTAACGTGGTATATTGAGAATCCAGAGAATCATATTTTTTCAGGAAAAACCAATATGTAGTGTTGTTGTTCGGATTTGAAGAAGAGTAGGAACATTCCTTATAGTTTCCTTCATTTCTAAACTCTGTAGCGCCGATAGTAACAAGTGGAGCAGCAGTCTCATTATCAAATTGCTCTGCTTCCACCCTTATTCTTCCATATCTCTTTTCTGTAGTGATGGTTATCTTTGCAGTGGTTACTGAGTATGTCACCCCCGCAATTTCTTGAAGAGTACAAGACAAATATGAGATGCCTGAAACAGTAATATTTGCACTGCTTGGGAAGGCAGAAAACTTAATAAGTCTCGCGGAAGGATATATTGCAGTAGTTCTCGCCTCTAAAAGAATCTCCCTACCTTGCAAGTTATCCGCATTTATCTCATAATCTGCATAATACTGATGTCCCGAAACCTTTGTAATGCTCTCAACACGAACATCTGGATCGGATAGGGTTGCATTTATAAACGTTACTTGTTGGTCAATGGGAAGTATATTAAACGCCTTTGTCTGGGTATCCTTGTAATTTCCGGTACCTGTAATAGTAACCAGCCCACCCTTTGTGGCATAAACGTTCTTTTGCGGATCTGCTGTTCCGTATGAGACATTGTAATCAGTAATCAAAGAGAGCTCAAGTAACCCTGCCCCTCCTCTATCAACTTCTACCTTTGTAACTTGTGGCTCAATTCTGCTTCCAGTAAAACTATATCCGTTTAGAGATTGATTGTAGCCTGATCCAGCTCCAGTATACAAAGTAATGTTCAACAAGCCGGTAATGCTCTTGGGTAGGATTTGGAAGGGGACGGTAACCTCTCCGGTATAATTCAATAATCCAATAAATTTTACGGTACCGTTTTCTAATCCGGCATTTGGATTTGTCCCCCAGGTTCCAGTTGCAGCAAGCATATAGTCTCCACTCCCAGAGGTAGTAGAGTATACAAGTTCAATTCCCGATCTATCGTTATCTTTAATAACAACAGTCTTAACTGAGCCAGTAGTCACAATAGGCAAATTAGTCTTTGCATTACCATCATATGTAACTAGTGAAGAATCATATGCAACCCAGGTTGCTGTTTTAGAAATATTTCCTGAGTTAATATTTTTGGGGAGAATTGTAAATGCCACAGTTTTTGTTCCCGCAAAACGTGGACCAGTTCCAGCTGATTCCCCTGTCCCAGCAACATATCCTCCAAAGGAAATTGTAAAAGACCCCGGTCCAGCATTAAGATTGGTCCCAGCCCCAGTGACAGTATATTCACTTGAATTAACATTATATGTTCCATTAGCCCCTGCATCTACTGTTAGTTGTGCAGAAGTAGTCGAGAACTGAGTGCCCGTATAAACAACATTTGGCAGATTTTCAAGAGTAATGTCTCCATTTAAAGTAATATCCAAAGCGCAAATGTTAAAGGTTTTAGTAATAGTGCCCACATAATTGTTTTTGCCCTCTAAAGTGACAAGCGCACTCTTAGTAATATCCGTGTTATTTGAGTAACTAATGTTATAATCATTTAAAGTCAAGACAACTTCGTTGTCATTTGCAAGACCTTCAGGAGAATAATCATAGGTGGCCTTTGCTGTAATCGCAGGAGTTATACTATTCCCAAAATTGAATGTTTGATCGGAAATCGATAAAATATATCCTCCTCCGGGAGAAATTAAGGGATCTTCACGATATAACTGTTTTGGATATATTGGGAATGATAATTGGAAATCCCCATCAATTTTTGCTGAGGGAGAGGCCGAAATATTTACCACACCACCACTTGCCACATTAATATTATCCTTACCCGTAGCTGTGTAGGACAAAGAGGAGACAAAAGTTCCGGCATTAATAACAGGGAATGGATCTGTTATCCCATACTCAGTAAAGGTTAAAGGTGGAGTCGGATCCCCCGCTTGATTAGAGGCATTAGTTAGGGAAAAATAAGCAGTAGCATTATCTTTCCAATAATAACTACCCGAAAAATGCATTACCCAAAGTCTAGCGTTCGTAACTTTTACAAGCACATAATATACATGCGGATGTTTCTCTTCACCGTTGTATACTATAGGTCCTACGTAAGGTTTATACGTCGCTTGCGTGTAATCTTCGATAATGGTAACTGCGTTGGCCTCGTTGTTATATGTATCATCAACGATTCGTTTAGGAATATCAAATTTTACAGTTTTGGTAACATTTTCGGTGTCAGTTCTTCCCCCGGACCCAACAAAGTTTTGGTACTCGTTTGTATCAGCTTTTACGATTTTTAAAGTAAACTCTGCAGTATTAGTAGAAGGGTCGATATTATTAGCATAGCTATTAGTTTGAAGTGCGAAAAATCCTGAAACCCACGCCGTATTACCTACACCATAAACGCCATATGCAGAATAACTCTCAACTGCGCCAAAACTTGCGTAATTATTTATATATAATTGTTGTCTGTCTGGATCAGCATTATTGGGATCATGAGCAATAAGTTTCATCTCTTTACCAGCATAAATCAATCTAACTAGTATGACCTCTGGTTTTACTTCAAACCCGGTATATACGGTATCATATCTTGCCCTAATTTCATTATTCATGTCAGCGACTAAGCTCACACTGCTTAATGATAAAGGATTAATCTCTGCATAAGCTTTTGAAGTTCCGGAGAAGTTTCCTTTTAGCCCAGTAGAACCTAAATTAAGTTGCAAACCAGGTCTTAGAGTTGGGTCGGCTATCACAGCGGGATTGTTAGTAGAATTAACCCAGTCCCCAAAAAAGTTATCTATTGTGTAGTCCACATCTTTCGTTAAAACATAGGTCACCGGTCCTAGCGCAAAAGTAAATGAGGTCGGAGAAATCCTGACCCCAGGAGAAGAATAACTATGGTCTGTCGTATCATAATTATATGTGTCAATTAAACTAAGACTGTATGCGGTAATATTCAAGGGCTGGATGCTAAATCCATATACATGCTGAGAGGAACTATACACATTATTAGATGCATCTTTTATATCGATTTTTAAAGAGTATGTGGCAACATCGGTAGGTCTGTTAGTGCTGTTATAAGTCCCACTAGTATAGCTGAATACTGCATGTAGTCCGGGAATAGCAGCATCATTAGTAAGAGGATTTGCAGAAGGAACTATTGGCCCTTGCTGTACTGAAGTACCTCCCCCCGATTGGGCATAAGTATAGCTTGACTGAGCACTTGATAATTCATATCGTCGGAAGTTCGCTGTATATGTGTTCGCCCCGAGTGGCAAATCACAAGCCCCCCTTATGACAAAAGACAGCGCTCTATTGCTAAATCTCATTGTTTGAGAACTTGTCCAACCAGAGAAATAATAGCCGTAGATACCATTAGCTGGGGCCCCTGTTGCCGTGGCTGTAATAGTTTCCTGGGAAGCAAAGGCAAATGTGCTTACGGTAACTGTTGCTCCTTTATTTATATATCCTGTTGCTCCAGAAGAAGCGGTAACTGCACCATAGTTGTTTGTACCGCTCGTAACAACATTTAAAGAAGGCGCAGTCCATGACATAGATAAATCACTTCCGTTAGGATTTTGAAAATCTGTAATTGGCCAAGTTACCCCAGCTCCCCAGAAAGATCTGTTAGGTTGGACAAATAAGAAAGCGCCCACTCTCATAACCAAGGTTGTTGTTGAATATAAAGTATCTCCCGAAACGCTCCCCGGCCAAAGATGTGAAGTTCCATCCTTTGTGAGAGTTACTGTTCTAGCAGCATCCAAAGTCCCGTTGGAACTTTCTCTAATGTCCACTTTTCCGGTTCCGTTTACTGCCGATGTTAGGGTGGTAAAAGTTGTTAATCCTGGAGTAGTTGAAGAAGATGAGCCAAAAGCTATAAACATATTTTGGTAAACATCTCCACCATCATCGGCAAATCCCAAGCTCCAATCAATATTCATAGTGTAAGTTACTGAGTTAATTAAGTTATTCCTAAAGCCCGCCTTCATCGTATCAGTGAAAATATAGTCTCTATACCATAGGTGATGGCTGTACGCGCTAGTACTAGTAGATTCAGCTTTCCAAGAGGTTGCGGTGTTAGTAACATTTTTAACGGAACCGTAATCAACCGCTTTGTTAAAAGTATTTTGTCCGGGTGCAGATAATTGATCCGGTCTAGATATGCTTACCGCAGCTTGTACGGAAAAATCCAAATCTGTGAAATTATAACTTGACCCCGAATAAGGAGCCGTCCAAGCACTGGCAACTTCCGGGGCTGGATCCGTTCTTAAAATGTCTATCCCCAGACGTTCAGCGGTTTTATTAATTTCGGATGCAGTATTTGGGAGAGCTAAAAACATAAGCATGAAAATTAAAACCATAAAAATGGCTACTCCAAGGAATACTCCGGATTTCCCGACTATTTTCCTTTTTAAATTAAACATGCCTTTCTCCCTGTTCGAGTCCAACTCCCGAGTAAAATCTGATTTGATTTCAAAAAGTAGCTCGACTCATTCGGATTTTTCTTTATTTATCTTAATACTGCGATACTTCGCGTTTATATTATATATTATTTTGCGCGCGTTGTTAACTACTGTGATATTTTTTTCATACCATGTTCACATTGCGCGGTTTTTTCTCCAGTGAGCATATATCGTACCTGCTTTTTTAGAAAAAGAAGGCCTTTCTATACTATTTACTTTTATTTTCCTTCAAACTTTTTCACCTTGCTGATAATTAGTTGTATTAATAATCACGTTTTCTACTAATATTTCTTACCTTGGCTACCATCAAAACACTACCCCTAGAATTGTATGCCATATGGAGATGGACTTTGCTGGAGAACGTTATCTATATACAAGTCACACTGAGGAATAATATTGGGAAGTGGTTTGGATGTCTCCACTTTTATTGCCCCTATTAAGAATCCCGCTGCAACTGACGAAGCAGTTACTCGGATATCCCCCTCAACTATTTGAGTGTTCATGTATGTTAGGGCATTATCTATTGACTGGGTGCTTCCCGCTATTCCACCCACTTCTGCTACAAAGCTCCTTATATCCATTGAGATTTCTACGGTGTTTGCAATTATGTTGCCACCATAATCAGCGCCCACTAACGCTCCGACAACAGCTTTTTGAGTCCCGGGTAATCTTATCGAAATAAGCCCCTCTACGGTAACGTTTCTCAAATTAGCCGTATGCCTGTTGTATTTAGCGACTCCACCGAAATATATATCCCTTCCCGATGGGGCGACTTTTGAGGGAGTATATGTTTCACCTGAAATAATAAACTTTTCATTTTCGGGAATATCTTCTTCTGTCGCATACACTTTGTAATTTAGAGATAGCCCAATATTCGCTACTCTTCCCGCGTTAATGTGGAATAAAGAATCGGTCAATCCAATTATGTAATGTTTTACTAAAGTCGGAGAACCTTGAATAACCTCTGTACTAGTCCCATCAAGATATCCAGTAAAGGCGGCACCTCCGCCAATAGGTTCGTAGTCGTACTTGTATTCATCGGCACTTGTAAGCTGTCCGTCATCATTGAAATCCCCGATAACAATATTATCGGCTAGGACGAAATTAGCATACATATAATTACCGATTTCCAAAAGATCCGAGTAGTTATGAATTCTGAACGGACTGACCGTAGTTCCGTTCCCTTCTGAGAATGGGTACAGCCCGGAAATTAAATCCTTTACCAAGCTACCTCCCACTTGAACGGTACTAGAAGCCCCCGCGATTGTGTCATAGCTTGCAACAATGTTTCCAGTAATAGATGGAACTGAGTAAGTAACATTTAATCCGGAAATGAGTTTGCCATTTGAATAAGCAGATCCTGAGACAGAATACATATTAGTAACAGTTGTCCCACTGCTGATTATATTCGCAACGATTCTTCCGGTAGTTCCTGCAAGAGTAAAGTTATTAATTACATTTGATACCCCAACAAGAGAGGAAATATCAGAAATACCTTGTACCTGCCCTATTAATCCTCCAGCAATTGAACGTTTACTCTGTCTAACATTTACGCTTGCCAGACTAACACTGTTACTAACAGTCGCATTACTAACTAACCCTGCTAGCGCACCAGTAAAAACAGTTTCTGAGCTATCCGATTCAACGCTCCCTGAAATTACTATCTTATCGGCAAGAGAGCCCTCTAACATATATCCGCTCAAAGCTCCTACAAATATACTTCCTGTCGACCGAGCAATAATATCTACACCTACCAGCCTAAGATTCTTCACAGTTCCTTTTAATACAGAGAAAAGACCGGAATAGGTGATATCTTCGGCTGAGAAATTAATGTTTCTAATCTCCCCATTCATTCCGTCATAAACACCCGTGAAGGGCATATCATAACAGTAATTTGACCTGTCATCATCAGAGAAGGTTATGTTGCCATATTGCTCGAAAAACGCCCACGGAAGTCTTTCAATCATTGCAAATTTTGCTGGGCTGTCAATGATAAATGGACTCTCAGATTCGCCCAAACCTGTGACAGCAAGCGAAGCGGCTTTAGCGGTTCTTACTGAGCTCATTAAATCTCCAAGAGACTTCTCTCTTCCCTCTATTTCGATAATGTCTTCTGCTCCCTCTAGGAAGTAAAAACCTGTTACGGGATTCATCATAAGCCCCATGAAACTAGAAATATTAGACATAGGTAAATTACCCAAAATGAGTCCATCAACAGCTAAATTATTCGTGATATACAGACTCTGTCTTTCTGGGCTAATCCCACCTTCTAGTACCCCTGAATATCCTGCTATGTTACCGAAACATAATACTTCCGAAAGAGGCAATGAAATCGAATATGGGGTGCTTTCCAGGATTTTAATTATTCCTGAAGAATAAATTGCTTCACAGAAAGAGTTATTTATCAACCTTCCAACAGCTCCTCCTATCATACCTTGAGCTGCGGTAGCTATGATATTGACATCGACGAAACTCTGCGCGACAAGAGAGTTGTCAGCATATCCCACAAGACCTCCGAAATATACTCCTTCTCCCGTTAGAGTAACCGATCCTATAGCATAAGAATTTTTGATTGTCCCGTCCTTAAGCCGGGAGGCAATCATACCAACCATCTTGTCTTCTAGGGTAGAATTAATCTTAAGATTCATCCTTACCCCAAGGTTTTCAACTGTGCCTGAGACACAGCCAAATAGACCATAGTGAGCATTGACATTAACTGTATCATTTATAGATATTTCGTACCCGTTACCATTATAGTTTCCCATAAAATCTTGAATGAAATCCTCTCCACAAGAACATATGGGGTTCATATCTCTGCTTACGGTAAAATTATTACTTTGAATAAAGTATGCTTCTCTCCGGTTTGTACCTAAATATTCCAAAGGATCTTCTATTTCATAACCTTCTTCATAGTACATGTATTGAGAAATCATTTCGAAATCTGATTGCATTGATACCGAATAGGGACTCTCATATGTCCCTTCTCCGGCAAAATATACTACCGTAAGAGTCAAGTTTGGATTAACAATATATATGTCCTTAGTGATGTCCCTTATATCAACAGACACATCATAAACTCCCATTTCTTGGGGAATAACTGAAGAAGCTAACCCGCCATCAGGAGTGTATAAAATATCAATCCCTATTTGATTTTCTAAGATTGTTCCTAAATGATTCATCTCCCCAAAGATGCCTCCAAAGGAGGTGTCTGTTGGGGCATATCCCAAAGAGACTACCGCTCCATTTTGCTTATATTGCTTAGTATACGTGTAATCTATTTCCACAGACTTGTATAATTGAACTGTCCACACCACATGACTTAAGCCTGTATCATAGTTCTTGTTATATGATGTAATGTTTGAAGCAAATGATTGATTCTCAACCAAATAGGATGATACTCCATTGAAATTTTCCTCAACTGACTTTATTCGGTATGAGTCTGAACAAACAAATCCGACTTCGGGGTTAGCTCCTCTAGAATATGTCATGCTAACTCCATTTACTGCAGAGGCGAATACGGGAGTTCCAAGAGTCTTTGGATCCGGAACATCACCTACAAACATGTTTATCGTATAAGTATACGCTGTGGTGTCAATCGGTATGTACTCATCCTGATATACCGCCTCGATCCCAGACCTTCCTCTAACCGTAAAGCGATAATCGTAATCATATCCTCCAACTATACCCTGAGCCATTAAAAAGAAATCAAAGCTTGCTGCATCCACTGGTCCCTGCCACTCGCCAATAAGGTGCTCCCTATAATAATATGAAGCAACATATCCATCAATGCCATACTCTGGGTGAAGGGAGGGTTCCACAAGTATCTCAACATTTTGTATATACCATCCAGCATATATTCCCGAGGCGAGGGGACTGGTCCCAATACTCATTGTAAAGGCTGGGGTGTACTTATCAATGTTTCCGTTATAGATTGGACTTACCGCAGTTTTTCCGGTTTCATTTACCACTCGCAACCTATACTGCCCCGTAAGATAATTCTCATCAGAGATCAAATAAGCGGCGCTAATATTGTTTCCGACAAAAGTATACTCACTCCAATCGGTACCACTATATGAAGAAACATATACTCCAGTGATTGCGCTTGGACCTTTTGAAATTACATATGTCCTGAGATTAATGTTTTCGTCCGACCAGTCTCCTGAAAGAAGCTCTGTCTCCGAAACAACCTTATATCCTCTTGCCTCTATGTTTATGCTATCTCTGTCAATCCTTACATCTATACCGGAAGATACATCTTCAATGTATACTCCTTGAGTAACTGGATCCCTTCTGGTAACAACTTTAACTACATATGAAGCGTATTTCGTCACCCTTATATCAATTAACCCGGTGTAGATATACGTTGAATTTTCTGAATCGTAAATGACATCAGCTCTCGACAACTGCTTGATCAATGTCCATGGAGACATTTCTCCGCCTGCTAAGGGAGTTGTGGCATAGTAAACTCCACCCAAACTCGGGCCAAGCTCTGCCTCTATATTTATTTCAACTATTCCGTCAATCCATTGTCCTGTATATGGTTCATCGATAATTACTCCAGCTGAATAAATAGCACTTAACTCGACAGAAGGACTAACATTATCTTTCTTAACCCAATAAGAAGTTTCGAAATCGTCAAAATATCCCGCACCTGTGAAAGCTCTGAAGGTATATTCAAAATATTGAGGAGCACTTGCCTGCAAGGAATATTGTCCCAAAGATACTAGAGAAATGGGTTGGTTGACTCCCTCGATAGACAATGATGTAACCCAGGTAGCTCCCCCATCCACGCTGAACTGAACTCCTCCACCAGAGGGTCCGAAGTAGTTTCTGCCAAGTCCTACACCAGTATCAAATAGGGTAGCTATTGCAAAATTTACCCTCTCATCTTCAGGAACCCAGAAAGAGCTAGAGTACTCATTTAGGGAGGAATCACCATTCAATTTAGTAATTGACGGGGTTATTCCCGATATATAAATATTTGATGTAAAATCTATTTGTGGGAATACGATTGTCAGAGATTTATGCCCGGCATTATCTTCGGCATAAACAGCATACTTAAGCGAATCCACGGTTAACTCATATGTGTACTCCCTAAGAACAGGGATTGGAAGGGTCAATTCGGTCCCCTCGAAATCTTCAGGGTCTCCTGCAAACTGGGTCTCAATTGCAGTGTCTTCGACTGTGTATGGCCAAGAATATAGCTTAATAGAATCCATTTTTAAGCCGGATCCTATTACTTGATCTTCTATAAGAGAAAACTTCCAGGTTGCATTCTCGGTGGTCCACAGAGTGGTTATATCTTTTTGAACTCTATCAACTATGAAGTTCTGACTAAGAACCGGGGCTGTTTTATCGATTTTCATCTGAAAACTTTGCGGGGGTCCAACCTCAGAGGATCCCTCTGCCGTCATGTATGTAAATCTGTTTCCTCCGGTGACCAACCTGTAATGATACGGTGTATTTTGCTCAGAAGTATAAAAAAGCCTCAAGTAGAATTCCTGCTCGGTTGCTGAACCTTCTGGAACCATAGAGGAGGAAACGGTAACCCAGGTTGTTTTGTTTACCGACTGCTGAAGAATTGTTCCACTTGCAGTCGCAGTAATATAAAATTCCACTCTGATCCAAGGTTCTGGATGATTTTCAGTCACATAGAAATATATATCCTCGTAATCGTAAAGTTTATCGGAGTAATTGTCCTCTAAATCTGGTTCTTCCGTGGGGATGCTGGGATTCCCGCCACCCACATAAAGCACCCCGAAAATATCTGGGGTTCCGAGATCAACTTTCAAGGTGAATGAATATACCTTTTCATTCCCAGCAAGGTCAAAAATAGAGATAACGTGCTCAGTACATTTAACAACACTGAACTGGTAACTCAAAGGTTGTCCTTCTATCTGGGTCAGAAGAATATCTCCGCTTCCATCATCAATTAAAACCCGATCGATGCCTGAATTAAATGTGTGTGCGATATCAGAAACATCAAATCTCACATTAACGGCACTAGTTGTCCAAGTACTCCCTTGATAAGGAGCTAAATCTGTTATTAGAGATATTGCAGGGTCAAAAATATCCAGTCTAACATCAAACTGTTGCTCTATATATGTTCCTGCCATATTGGTAATTTTAATAGTATATGTGTCATAAATACCTGTTGAACCAGGATCGATGGAAAAGGAATTTTCAGAAATATATGTCTCTTCCAACTCATCATATTCAGGGGAAATAAAGGAATACATCGGATCCCAAAGAACATAACTTCCCGAGCTGGTCTTATATTCATATTTTATTCCACTTGGTCCCGAAGACACCTCCGCGATTACAGTAGCTATTCCGTTATGCCATGTACCCGTTGTGTACCCACTCGGATCAATTGAAAGGGATACTTCCTCGGCATCAATTAAGAGCATTATCTCCATAGTTGCCGTATTCCCTGCTCTGTCAGTCACCGAAAACAGATATGCTTTATTATCTGGAATGACTATTTCACAAATTCGGCTATATAGAGTCCCTTCTGGATTTGGCGTTACTACCGCACCATTGTTTGCCGTAAAGCCCCCAAGCTCAACACCTGAAGGAGAAGTCCCAGAATCCACCACACTGTACATTATAGAAGCTTCTTCATCATCCCACCCGTTTAAATTTGCCTGGAATGAGGAGGAATAAAAGGATATAGTGGGAGCTGAAAAATCAAGATGGACAGGAATGGGATAATCTGCCAAAGGTTCCCCTTGTTTATATATCGCAGTTTTATTAACACCGTTTCTGATTTGTATATAAACATTCCCTGAATACTCCAGGTTAAGCATAAACTCGACCACTTGAGAGGTATGTATTGTGGGGTCAGAAGAGGGATTAAATCCGGAATTCGGAACATAGCTGTTGAACAAAAGAGTTTTCCCTTGATTAAGTATATTCATCTGGGCCCCACTTCCGCCATAATTAATGGTAGCTCTAAAATATACGGGATCATTTGTGGGGGCGCCACCGTAAGCAACCCATGTTTCGTCTACGTATTGGCCTACCTCAACATTTGAGATAGAGGGAACATAAGAATCAATTTTGCACATTATTGTTTGAGAAAGGGATACTAGCGCATAGTCAGTTCCCCCGTAATTAACAGTTGAACCTCCCGGCCCAACGGCCATAAAAGTATAATTTAAAGCACTTGATCCGCCCAAATTACCCGGCTCAGGAGTCGGCATGGGAAGATCATAGGTAACAGAACACCCCGAAGAAGCTGCTGGCACAAGATTTATTAAAGTCCAAGTAGAAGACGTGGGCGTTCCTGGGTCATAATTGGTAGAATAATAATAATTAGTTACTGCTCCCGAAACAGTTCCTTGAGAAGTCAACTGATATTTTAGAGTGGTTCCCCAGCCTATAGTCTGGTTGTATGTTCCTGCAGTTTTCCTCTCAGTCAATATTTGGGTTGAGGAAATAATTAGCGACAAATTTCTCTGTCCAACAACTGGATAAGTCCCCACAGAGGGATCTGCATTCCTTAAATTGTATCTGACTTGATATGTTCCCATCGCAGAGGGTGCAGAAGTTACCCAACTACTTCCCACATAATACTCGGCAGAGGTCCAGTTAAAGCCATATTCTGAATTGTTGTTCGGCTCGAATGTAGGGCTGAAAACGATTGAACTTCCCGTATATTTCTTTGTCAAAGTGTTGCCACCAATATCAGCTGAAGTGTCCTCAATGAATATAGCCTGCACACTCCCGGTGGTTAAGGGATCCCTGGTAGTTTTAGAAGCAGCTGCCCATTCGGGAAGGTAATAGTCGTAAGCTAAGCCATTATTGACTGGATCGAAAGTTGTTCCGCCTGCAGTCAAGTATTCGTAGGTATATTCTCCTTCACCCTCGTTTTCTCCAAATCGCCACCCAATAAAGAAATATCTTCCGGTAGAATCATTGAATGTTGCCCTCAAGGATATTTTTACCGCTTCCTTGGAAATAGTAGAGGCACCCATGTTATTTAAAACACCTGTATCCACCGAGGTAACTATGGTTTTTGTGATGGAAACTATTCTTTCAGTTCCGTCGATATTTGTGCTATCGTCCGAAATGGCATCCTCCACAACAAGAGTAACCTTTCCCCAGGAAATAGAGGAATTTAATTCGAAACTTACCCCAGGGGTGAATCTGTAATACAAATCCTCTCCTGAAGTTACATTTAATAGATCCGAGGAATCCCTGAGTGCGGCGGCAGTTGCTGTTGCGACTGTAATTACTTGTTGCCCCCCTACTAGTTCAGTCCCTGGTTCTTCAATAAAAGCCCAGGTCCCGGCTATCGGGGTATTGGTTATACTATGTAGTGCTGTCACAGAAAAAGTCAGATCTCCAAGTGCATCTCCCAAATACAATTCATAAGGTACGATTTGATTTGGTGTTAGAGAAGGTTTATCTCTGACTATAGCAAAAATCTTTGTAAACTCTCCGATTTGATCCCCATTTTCTCCGCCTACGTTGAAATATGATTTGTACGTGTAGGTGTATGTTCCTGCATCTGAAGGTTTAGTTGTTGAAGGGCCAAAAGATACCCCTAAAGAATTCGTCCCCTCATAATTATGGTAATTTTTAAATGATGTCATATTAGTTTCAGTTGCTTTTGGACCTTGCAACTGAGCATTATGAGCAAATGAAGAAAGATTGGAAGCAACATCAAAATTACTGAATGTAGCAGTATATGCCAGATTCACATTATATGGAATATCATGGACTGCAGGAAGAGTGGCGGTTAACATATTGAGAGGAGTTCCAGCCACTGTCCAGCCTCTGAAGTAAGTGGAGTTTTCATTTCCGAGAGCCGTCAAAGACACGGCTTCTCCAAAAGTGTAACTTAGAGATTGAGATGTAGTGTAATCGGTCTCAACAGAATTAACATCTTCGGTTATTTTCCCTGCCCCAACCACAGTTAAAGTAAGCTCAACGTCATCAAAACTGAAAAGTATTTTTACTGAAGTAAGAGTACATTCCAATGAGGTTTCAGCGGAGACTTCACTTGTACCCTCTCCGGGGGTCTCAGCGTGGTGAACAGCTGTTGCCGTTAAAACAATATTTAAAGTTCCTGCTGAAGGAGTGAGTGTCAAAAAGCCAGTGCTAATAGAAGTATCGGTAAAAGTAGGATATGAAGCCAAATTTACGCTTGAGGAAGCTATCCCCCCACTTAAAGCATAGATCATACTAGTTGAAATGTTTTGTGTCCCACTAGTTAATGTAAAATCATTTGTCCCACTCAACAAAACCTTTGCTTTCATTCTCCCGTTTGCCGCAGCGGCGATAATGTCCTCATTATCAATGGCTATGTTAATTGTTCTGGTTACGTAAGCGTTGGCAACACGGGTAGTGGCCCCCGTTCCATAATCTTTATAGTACGCCATCAGTGTTGCTGAAGCCCCGGATTCAATGGCTGAAACCGAGTAGGAGTCTACCTCCCCGTCCTGGGTTACCGTACCAGTCGTGTTGCTTACTATTGTTGCATCCGCGCTGAAAATCTCTTTTTCACTGGAAATAAAAACAAAAAGAAAAATGGTTACTAAACACAGAGCGAGGAACACTAAAAATGTTTTTTTACCCAAAGTACCCGTCATATATAGCCTTTTATTCCCTCTCCCGTCACTATTAACCACTTCATAAAATACGCGCACTTGCGCGTTGTACATGATTAATATAACACGTGCGTTATTAATACGCAATAATTACCCTAGTTATTTCACTGATAATTCACTTCATATTCCTTATCCGATACATCACTGTGTTTCATTACCAGCCAATATCCATTTTTCTAAATTCTCAATTTTTATCCTTTGTACTCGTAAAACAGCTTATTTATGTCTTTATTGTTTCAACTAATCTATCTTTAAGGCAACTCACTTTTTAAAAGGCAAAAAAAAGAACCGCCAACTGGCGATTCTTCTTGCTTATAGTAGTATTACTTATTAGCCCAAGGACTCCTTCAAAAGGAAAAACACAAAGAAAAGAATGGAAGTGATGAGAATGGCAATTGACATCCACATCGTGACCCTCTTGAACTTTGCGTCCATTGATTTGGCCTTATTCTTGCCGAAAAACGACTCTGCTGCACCGGTTATTGCCCCAAGCCTTGCTTGTTGACCGGACTGCAATGCAACTATAACTATCATACCGATTGATAAAAGCACCATGAGTACCATGAATGCAATCATAAAACCGACATATACCTCATACATAACTATTTCTCCAATTCTTTTGAAATGCTAATGTATTATATCATGCAAATAGGGTGTAATCAAGTAAAATTACATGGACAAAAGATTACATTTCTCCTAATAATTGAAGCAAAAATACCTCTTTTTTAAAAAATAAACTATTCTCTTTTTGCCTTGTTTGTTGACTTTATCATGCTATGCGTTATACTATGAAAAAAAGCAGAAGAGGAGAGCATATGAGAGAAAGTTATGTAATAATCTACGTTATCGGAGCGATTATTGCCGCGATGATAATCGGAATGTCTGTTGTGTTCCTAATTAAAGCTATAAAACGAGCTAAAGCAATAGGAATGGACAAAAAAAGCATTACCGAAACAGTAAAGAACAGTGCAATTTTTTCTATAGTTCCATCTATCCCTATAGTTGTCGGAATAGGTATAATGATGCCCTATTTAGGCCTTGCTATCCCTTGGATCAGGCTGACTGTCATAGGTGCTCTTCAGTATGAAGTATCGGCTGCCTTTGCCGCAGGTGCTATGAGTAATACTGCAACAACTGCGCAAATTGTAACTGCGATAATTGTTATGACTTTAAGTATTATTTCTGGTCCACTATTTAACGCTATTTTCTACAAGAAATTTCAAAATAAACTTGCCTCTATTCAAGAAAAGAATAAACATAAGATGGATTCCATAACCGGGGCTCTTCTCGCAGGAATGCTAGCTGGAATTATTTCTGCCTTGATTGTTGGCGGAGCTTTCGGTGTCGGAGCTCCCATCACAGACACCAGTGGAATAACGACTTATGGTGAGATTACCCTTATAACCCTAAGTACAAGCATTGTTATTATGCTCGTTTGTGGAGCAATAATGATTCTTGGCAAACAGAAATGGATTGAGAGCTATGCCCTTCCTATTAGCATCCTAGGCTCTCTTTTAGTGGCACTGGCTTTTGTTCCAGTTTTTGCAGCATAGGAGGTCAAAGATGAAAAACCTGTTTTACACCCCTGAAAAAAGAGATGACTACAACAATCAGATGCATTCCTTGGGACGCATTTTTACTTGGGTTGCTCTTGCTATTATTGTGTTCGTTCCCGTTGCTTATGCGCTTGCTGCTGGAGAACAGCCGGACTGGGCCTTGCTTGCAAATTGCCTTCCTTTTATCGCCGGATATTGGGCTATTGGTTTGATTGAAGCTGTGAGCTATGCTCCCTTGCTTGGAACAGGAGGGCAGTATCTTTCTTTCATCACTGGAAATATTGCAAATCTTAAGCTTCCTTGCGCAATCAATTCGCAGAACGTTCTTAAGGTCGAACAAGGAAGTGAACAACAAGAAATAGTAACCACAATCTCAATCGCAGTGAGCTCAATTGTCACAACAATAATTATAATAATAGGACTTATTCCCCTATTGATATTTCAAAACGAAATTGTCTCAGTCTTAAAACCTATCTCTCCCTATGTTATGCCCTCAATTTTCGGGGGACTAACGATGGTTGTAATTGCCAAATACTACAAAATTGCAATCATTCCGTTCCTTGGTTGTATTGTAGTTTGTGTACTGGGATATTCTCTAGGTTTTGGAAGCTCCCTAAGTGTCGCGACTATGATTATTATTGGGATGGTCATCAGTGGAATTTCAACTACATTCTTGTATAGAGCACAAAAAAAGAAGGCTGCTCGGTTAGAAGCTGCACAAGCCCCTTCTGAACCAAATAACAAGGATGTAGAGAATAAGTATTAGAACTTCTGCTTGAATCCAATAAAGGAGAACTATGTATTTCGAAAAAATAACCGATCTAATCGGAAACACTCCCCTTTTGAAGCTCAAGGGGACAAATATATTTGCTAAACTCGAGTACTTCAACCCTCTTCACTCGGTAAAAGACAGACCTGCTTACTTCATGATAAAAGCTGCAGAAGAAAGGGGGGATCTGCTTCCTGGCGGAACAATAATTGAATCAACTAGTGGGAACACCGGGATAGGTTTAACTTATGTTGCAAAACAACTTGGCTACAAGGTTATCTTGACGATGCCTGAAAGCATGAGTGCCGAAAGGAGAAAGCTCATGGTTCTTCTCGGAGCCGAGGTTGTTCTTACCGATAAAGGAAAGGGAATGGTAGGCGCGGTAGAAAAAGCAAAAGAATTATTGAAAGAAACAACAAACAGTTACATGCCCAACCAGTTCGAAAACCCCGATAACCCAAGGGCCCACAGAGAGACAACTGCAAGAGAAATAATCTCCGACCTAGGAGAGGTTATACCCGATTTTTTAGTCTTGACTATAGGAAGCGCTGGCACAATCTCTGGTCTTTCCGAAGTGCTTAAAAAAGAATACCCTTCGATAAAAGTTGTCGGAGTAGAACCTGAAGAAAGCCCCTTGTTGTCGCATGGAATTGCTGGTCCACATGGAATAATGGGAATAGGCGCAAACTTTGTACCACCTTTACTTAGTCGATCGATGATAGATGAGATTATCCTGGTAAAAACCGAGGATGCAAATAACTGTGCAACTTTTGCCGCCAGAGAGTATGGAACACTCGTGGGAATTTCTTCCGGAGCAGCCCTGTTCGCCTCTCTAAAATTGGCAAAGGATTATCCGAATGCAAATATCGTAACCTTGTTCCCGGACACGGGAGAAAGATATCTTTCAACAAAATAAAAAGAATAAAGATCCGGCGACCCGGATCTTTTTTTGACATATCTAAACCTCTACCGAAAAAACCCTTGCTAAAAGCAGAGAGAAAATTACCTTAAAAATTTATCCCTCTACAAAAATTCTTCTTGTTGTAAGGTATGTTCCATCCTGAGAATACAGGTATATGCTTGAACTACCCTCGCTTATTCCATAAATTTTCCCTCCGGACACTAAAAGAACCTCGGGATTCTGAATATCGATTTTATATCCGATAAGTGTAGGAACTCCTGAATATATAATGGTTGCTGAGGAAAATTCACTCATATCACTCCCACTATTAATCGCTGCCATAATATCGTCTTGTGATTCAACTTGTAAGACTGTCCCCTCCGAATAAATGAGGGTAAAATCATCCTCAGAAAAAGTGGTTGTAGAATAATTCAAGCTTCCTGTATAAATTCCATATCCTATCCCAACAAGCATAACGATAACCAAAAGAACTATTCCCCAGACCGAATAAATAAAGCTTTTCTTTCTGAGCATAGATAGTCCTTGGTGCGCTTTTAAATTGGGCGTTGCGATTGGGATTTTTACTCCGATTCCCTGCTCTTCTATATCTAAGAATTTGGTTGGAGTTCCTGTGATAGAATAAACATACTCTGCTCTGTCTTCTATCACGGTCTCAATTCTCTGTTTCATCATCGTCTCCTCACGGGGATTTTAAAGATAGTATACCACGTGAAGTATTTTTTTCAATATACGAAAGTACAATATGGATGAATTTGGTTCCTTGGGTCTTTTGTATCTAGAGATACAATAATAACCCTAATACTTAATATTTTCTAAAAATAGCTGACTTTTGGAACTTTCCTTTTTTATCTGAAAATCATTGCGTCGTCATATGAAATGTAGATTTATTTCTAGGGCAAAAAATGATATGCGAATTCCTAGAATTGCCGCAAGATCTGAGAATCATTGCATCGTCATATGAAATGTAGATATATTTCTAGATCAAAAAAGATATGCGAATTCCTAGAATTGCCGCAAGAATTGCAGGTATCCCGGTAATAAACCCATATTTTACAAAATCTGCAAAGGAATATTTAACTCCCAGTCTCTTAACCATGTTGCTCCACATGATACCGGCTAGTGCCCCAACAGGAGTCAAAAAAGCTCCAATATTTGACCCAGCTATTGCGGCAAAGGCAGCAATCCTCGCAGAATCCCCTGCAAGTCTTGATACAGAACTATATAAAACACTCATGGGTATATTGTTCATCAAATTCGCGACAAACATAGAAGTGGTGCCGTATACCAAGGCAGGATCACCAGTTGAAAATAAATTGGCTAGAGTTGAGGTAATCCCATATTTTTCCATGGCAAGAACTAATACGAACATAGATAGAACAAATGGGATTAGTTCCCATGGGGCATGTTTAAAGCTATTTAGAACTTCTACTGGTTTTTTCCTTTTTATTGCTTGTACCAACACTGAAATAATAATTAAACTTATTAAAAAGCCCAGAGATATTAACCACATTTCGATATTAATGTATGAGGAAATCACTAGAAAGATCGTACATATCCCGAGGTGTAACCCTCCCACCCATACCATAGTCTTGTCTTTAAGGTTAACTTCCTGTCTTTCGGCTATTATTTTTGTCCCCAATTTTTTTCTAAATACAAGGAAGAGAACGATAAATGAAACGATTCCCGATAAAATGGCTGGAAGAGCCATTACCTTTGCATACTCCAAAAACCCGATCCCTGTTGCAGTAGCAATATAAATATTTGTGGGATTTCCAATTATCAGAGCCATGCTCCAGGTGTTTGCCGCAACAAATTCCGCGACCAAGTATGGAATTGGATCGACTTTCGCAGCTTTGGCATAATAGCAAATAAATGGGGTGAATGTGAGAATAATTATATCGTTAGAGGTAAAAATTGTTAATATTGACACAGTTATGTACAAATAAGTAAATACTAGTTTTTGATTGGAACCTGCCTTTTCCAGAACTTTAGCCGCTACATACTCAAAAAAACCGCCTTCATTTAAGAAAATCGACATAATCGTCATTGACAAAAAAAGAACGAGTATTTTTAAAGGGTTAATGGTACTATCTGCTGTTATTCCCTGAAAGATTTCTTTAAAGCTAATTAGACCGGAGAGAGCGAGAACCAGAGCTCCCACCAATGCAATAATCCAATAAAGCCCGAAAATGATATTTCTAATTTTTACTGTGGGTTTAATAAGAATGCTTCCTATCATTCCCAAACAGGTAACCGCACATATAGAAATTACGCCTACCATAAAATTACTAAATGCCCGCCGAATCCCCTGTGGGCTGTCTCCCGGTAATCAAATACTATAGCCTGTAAATCTTTTCTCTGAGGAATGCATTTAGCAACACTTTTATCCGTTGGTATAAGCCAATCAGACTGTCGTTTTTTGTTAAAGCCGCTCCGAAAAAGCCGCCAAACAATTCATAACCCTAAGGTTAAAAATTGTAGGAATTTCTAGGAAAACCTCTGTTTTATGCCAGAAATCAATTGTAATTTATCTTTTTTAGTTTTCTTTGTCAAATCAAAATGCATATGTTTTTCTAGCACTTACTCTATATTTCTTTTTCATAAAACAAACCCTGTGTAAACAGCTTATTACTCATTAAAATAGTGCATATTGACTAAGAATATATTAGGACATACAATAAGAGTTAGAAACTCGATTCTGGGGGGAAAATGGGAGAATTTGAAGATAATATAATGGATCCGTTATCCACGGATAATTCCACCATTAATGTTCCGATTGAGACGGAGAAAAAAACTTTTCCCGAAAGGGAGGAATTTGGTGAGAATCCTAGACCGGTTGAACGAGTATCGACCCTTGAAAAAGTCAGCTTATCAATTAAAACAATTGGCTTCCATCTATGGGGGACTCTGAGTAGTTCATTTGGAAATATTTTTTTGCTGGAATGTTTTTTTACTACCAATGTCTTAAGCGGTACAGTTCTTGATTATGCAACGGTTCTTTTAATCATAACTATAATAAGTTCTATCTTGGGATATGTGGCCCAAGGGATTTCAAGCGCGGTTGTGTTGAAATTTAAATCGAAATGGGGAAAGTATCGTCCTTGGGGATTTTTTACCTTAATCCCCCTTACAGCTTATCAAGTTTTGAGCTTTGTTTCTCCTGACTGGGGGTTCTCCGGGCTTTTTGCCTTCCGATTATCCGTCGTGATAGTGGGTACCATAGTAACCGCATTTGCCAACCAACAAGACAATATTATTCATGTAATATCACCTAATCTGAAAGAGAAGAAGGCCCTAATTTCCCTAAAAAGCTTGGTTTATTCAATATAGCAAGAACACCTGTGACTTTAGTCATGGGATGAATTGCCAACGATAAATTACATATGTGAATTAAAAGCACACTAAAA
>MWEH01000198.1 GCA_002070965.1 Firmicutes bacterium ADurb.Bin080
ATATAAGCATTTGTCCGGGCTGTTATGCCTTAAATTTTGTAGCTGTCCATTGTTTCTATCTCCTTATAATAAATTCCATTTCCTTTTTTTCCTGCTTAATAAAAGCGTCAAGGGAAAAAAACAGTGCCTTTGGTTCCACTACTCCCTTAACTGAAAGCGTTAATCAAGTGTTAATCTACCATTAATCAAGCGTTAATAATTAACGCTTGATTAACTCCTGTTAAACGATAGATCAATGGCTTCAGGCAAGGAACATATAAAATTGTAATATCGGGATTTTATCATAAAAGTGCTTGTTAAAGTTGGTATTATAATGTCTTAAGAGGGAAATCATCACATTATTTTTACGGGCGCCGCTCTTATACTTCTAATTGCAATAAACACTTATAGATATCCTATAGAAATGCCTACTTTAGGGAGATGGTACTTTTTACTTTACCCGCCATTTTTTTATGAAAAAGAACTTGACATATATTGAAAAGATGAAAATTATACAATTTGTCGTATAGCTTAATATAGATAGTGAATAACGAGGGATATTAGATGCCCTCAAAGAACCTGAGAAACAATGAGTTAAAATGGACACCAACAGTCAGGACTAAACTTTGTTAATCTAATTAGGATAATATAATGAAAGAAATCAGCTCTATCGCAATGAACAAAAATCTATATAATGAAATCATCAGATATATAAGTGAATTGACTTCACAGAGATTCTATTATCTTAATCTGGCTGATGATATCGCCAATTCTATTTTAGTAAGTTTTATGAATAGCTCAACATTCACCGATCCTACCGGGTATTCAAAAGATTACATCAAGTCCGTATTCCCGAAGGCAGTTGAGGATGTATTTAGCTACTATCAGAAAGTGACATTGCAATACTGCCTTACGAAAACTAACGATCATAGCGTATCTGAAGATATTTCACAGGAAGCAATAAGGCAGCTATTATCATCAAAGAATAAAATTAATGATGTTTATTCTTGGCTAAGACAGGTAACGCACAATCTAATCTGTAAGCACTACAAGTTTAAAGCAAACGAGAAAGATTTGCACAACTTACTATATATGGAGACCTCTTCCTTACAGAATGTGATGGAATCTGGAAAGATAATAGATATAGAGGGATTGGATCCCCTTAAAAAGAAGAAAATTCTCGCCAGTCAGGAATATCGTGATTATTGTGCAATGCTATCATTCAATAGTATAAAAGAATATGCGTCTTCAATGAATGTTAGTGAAAAAGTGGCACAGAAAAGAAAAGAGAGAGTCATCCGCAATATTAAGTCAAAGATATTACTTGCAATTGGGTGGGAAGCAAGCCGCGAGATACTTAGCTACAATCAATATAACGCAATCCAGAAGTTTATCCGTGAGCTTCTGAAAATTGGATGTAATGGCGAGGATATCAAGCAAAATAGTAAGCTAAATCCAAAGCTGGCACAAGTTATGAAGGGCATAGAAAGGATAGATGATTGGGGGATTACTATGGTGGATAACTGCAAATTCCGGCTGTATTTATTTCATCTATCTCGAGATAAGCAACCGATTACAACCACTTTTTATATTGTCCTGAATGAGAAAAACCACATCTCAGTAGAATCCTGCAAAAAAAACGAATACATCGGTGTCCACCCAATTCCTGCTAACATACAGATACTCAAGGAGAAAGGTAAATCACTTTGGTCTTATGAAAAAATTATTTCGCTTCTGAAGTAAAAAATCCTCAATTCCAGCATCTCAATTTTACCATTTTTGACACTTATATTTTAGAAAAAATTCTAAGGAGTGATAAAATGAAAAAACTAATTCTTTACATAGTGTTGGCTGTAGTGTGTCTTAATCTGTTTTGTGCAGTTATTGACTATACAGTCATTGATCACCAAACTCTTCCTGTCTATAAAGGTTCATTAAATGATCCTATCGTTAAAATTGTCTATGAGGATCCTTACGGTCTTTATATTTTTGTTGAATACGAAGGTGTTTTATATGTTTTTTACCTGTAACTCGTATAATTTGCACAATTTTCATAAACGGACGATAGCCATTTATGAAATTATGGTATTATTATCTGCTAACTACTTAACTCAAAAAGGGGACAATGTATGAAAAACTCACTTTTAATCACTATTCTGGGTGTTATATTTGCTTTAGTACCCACTACTCAGGTTTTCGCATGCTCTATGACAGCAGTTGTGTGTCAGGGTGATTATACCCTACAAAGTGGAATAGTTGATTTCGGTTCCGGCTCATTGGGAGGAGGTGAGTCAAACTGGCTTTATTATCAAGGGGGTTATTCAAATCCCGACGGACATGGGATGGTATATTATCATCGTGAGGGGTATGGGATACACAATTACAAAGTGCTTGAAATTGTTGCTCCGATTAATACCTTCCCTTATATGAGCAATAATCACATTTATAGGCACAGTGGTCAACTTCCCTCCTATTCAACAAATTATAATCACTTTGTAGAAACAGCTAAAGGCAAGCAGGGAAAGATATTCTTAGGTCATGTAAGAAATAGTAGCCCAGGTCAACCAACTGGAGCTTTTGCTCCTTTTGTTTATCGTCACATTGGCTATGTAAATGGAGTCCTTGATACCACTGACTATAGCTTTGCTCACCATGGCACTGTATATAAATTAAGAATATATAATATCCAGAGCTTTCAAAACTGGCAATCAGACTACGATTGTCAAAATGTCCTGATTTTTGACAGCATATACTGAATAGAAAATTGTGAATCTGGTAGACGATCTGGTTATTATTACCTTTGTAATAATGGACATGAGTTGATATGAAAATACCCTGAAGGATGATTTAGCTACATAATTAACCTTGAGGGTAGAATATAGACTGCGGAGTCATCATGGACCCTTTAATTATACATGGACTAGGTCTGACGATTAGTTATGAGTGTAACATACAATGCGAACACTGCTGTGTTGGGAATTATCAGCAGGGAAATATGTTACCCCCGACTTTTGAGAAATGTAAAGACATTATCGACATAATAGCTTCAGAAGGACACTTATTCGCGATTGGATTATCTGGTGGGGAACCTTTGATATTTTATGATTTGGTCTGCGAAATCCTAACATACAGTAAGGAAAAGTATGGTCTAGAAGGAGCACTCACTACAAACTGCTTATGGGCTGATTCATTTGATATTGCTAATTTATACCTATCTAAACTAAATAAGTGTGGACTCATGAATATAAGCCTTAGCGTTGATCAATTTCACCAAAAATTTGTACCTATTCAAAATGCGATTAACGTTATCGAAGCTGCAAAGAAAAACGGGGTTAAAGTAACTATCCAAACTATAAAGACTAATGGCGAATGGGATATTGACTATACAAAGAAACTACTGGAGAGTCATGTAAAAGATTGTACAAGATTTGTTGGAAATAACTTTACACCAAGTGGTAATGCAAGAACATTAATACCTAGAAGCTCATTTCCCCAAGTAGAAAAAGTAAGCGGAGGATGCTCAATTTTCCATGTAATCAATGTAGATTTGGATGGGAATATCATTTTCTGTTGTGGACCCGTACCCAGAGAGTTGAAACACATAGCCGCTGGTAATTTGTTCAATAGCAAATTTCATGATTTGTATAGAAAAGCTGCTTTTAATCCGGTTTACAATACACTATTTTTAGACCAGGGACCATTTGGTTTGATGACTTTAGCAGACGAAAAACTTAAAACAGACTTTATGGATAGAAATTACACATCGGCCTGCCATGCATGCATGGAGTTGTTTAACAGTGATTGTGTGGATGACCTACTTTCATTGGTTAATGATCGTGCAGCAGTAGTATTCTGTAATAGAATATATATCGAGAAAGTGAGACGAGATAAATACATTGCGGAAAATGGTAGTGAGATGCTTGGATTTCGAATGGGATAAGCAAAATCGCCAAGTTGTATAAATATACAGGAGGAATAATGTCAAGTCAATCAATAACTCAAGCATGGGAACCGACCGAACAGCAATTAACCGATCTGTTTTTCAATATGGAAAGTGGATCATTTCGTGA
>MWEH01000199.1 GCA_002070965.1 Firmicutes bacterium ADurb.Bin080
AACTGGAAATCCCCCAACGAAGTTCTTACTTCTTTTTTTTCAGCAAAAGTGTAACAAATGTTTTACAACCCTACACGTACCTTTTAAAAAGCCTTCTTATTTGCATAATTTCGAGTAAAAATTCTGAGTTCCTATAATAGAAATATTCTAATCTTTCAAGCATCCGATTGGGATTACAAAAACCCCATCTTCTCTTCTAAAACCATATTTTGTGCCAGTAATAATAATTTACATGCCTATTTTGGTTTTTCTCCGTGTTTTACTTTGGTTTTTCTCCGTGTTTTACTTTGGTTTTTTTCCGTATTTTACTTTGGTTTTTTTCCGTATTTTACTTTGGTTTTTTTCCGTGTTTTACTTTGGTTTTGTCTCTAAAAGAGCTCCCCCTAATTTTATTATTGCTTATCTCCTAACACGAAATAATTCAAATGCTTAATGCTGTGACTCTACTTAATCCTGGCTTTGTTAAAAGCATAGGTTTGATACAAGAATCAAACCTATTAGGGATTAACCACTTTATTATAATTCAAGGCTGTTATCATCAAGCAAGAAATTTACCAATCCTATCATGGTTATACCATACTCATTGCGGCGCACCTTGATATTGTCGCGCACAACGATTATTTTTTTAAATGAATCGTTAATGCTCAAAAAGGGGCGTTGCTCTTGATCCATTTTCTCTGCAGTTGGCATTGAAAACGCAGATTGAATATAGTATTTTTTACTTCCCATTGTCGCAATAAAGTCAACTTCCAACTGCTTTTTGGTCGTTTTGCCAGAAGAATCTTTGCCGAACAGTTCGACAACTCCCACATCAACACGAAATCCACGCATGCGAAGTTCATTATAAATAACATTTTCCATAATATGGTTTTCTTCTGTCTGTCGGAATTCCAGTCTTGCGTTTCTTAATCCTATGTCTTCAAAATAGTATTTTGACGGCGAATTGATATACTTTTTGCCTTTCACATCATATTTTTTTGCACGCCCAATCAAAAATGAATCCTGCAAATATTCAAGATATTTTCTTAAGGTCTTATCGCTTATCGTCTTGTGTTTTATACTTTCAAACGTCCTTGACAGCTTCAGCGGATTCGTCAATGAGCCGATGGACGAGGCAAGAATATCCAAAAGCTCGTCAAACTCTTCTTCGTTTTTAATCTTATGCCTTTCAATAAGGTCGGGAACATAAACCTTTTTGAATTGTGAAATAAGGTATTCAGCCTTTTCTTCAGGGGTTTTGCAGTTTAACACGAGTGGCAAACCGCCGTAATTGTAATAATCGTCCCACGCTTCCTCTTTTGTTCCCTCATAAACGGAAAAAAATTCTCGAAAAGACAATGGATAAATCCTAATTTCATCGCCGCGGCCCCTAAATTCGGTAATCACATCAGACGACAAAAATCTTGAGTTGCTCCCCGTTACATATACGTCGACATTTTTTATATGCAACAAGCTATTCAGCACGTCCTCAAATTCATCAAGCAGTTGCACCTCGTCCAAAATAACATAGTAATCCTTTTTGTCCTTAATTCTTCCTTTTATATACGAAAGCATATTGTCAGGATTACGTAATAAAATATTGGATCTATCGTCAAGAGCTACCTCAATTATGTGCTGGTTATCAACCCCGATGCTTAACAAATAATTGTGGTACAGAGTGAATAATAGATACGATTTCCCGCATCTTCTTATGCCTGTCACAACTTTAATAAGCCCGTTGCCTTGCTTGTTTATCAACTTCTTCAAATAAGCATCTCGTTTGATTTCCATTTCTTCTCCGATTCTAAAATTAGTGTATGCACACCTTTTTTCGTAATAAGTATAGCTTAAACTGAACCTCTTGTCAATATGCTATATAATGCAAAAACCAGATATTTTTAGAGGATTCTAGATAATAAAAATGTATTTTGTCCCTCCCATGATTTTATCGCTTTTCGTTGCAGGCTTCCCTCCATAAGCAAACAAAAAGAACCCTTTTTTAGGTTCATCTCATTTTTAGCCTTTCTAAAGAGGCATCCGATGGGTTGCAAAAAGGCGAAGGATTATAACACCTTCGCCTCTAAAATAATTTTGATAATACTATAGAACTATTAACATATAGTTTTTTGCTTTACTATATTGTCTCCCACCTGGCGTACAGTGTGGTTGCACCGGTCTTGGAAAAGTAAGGGAAGGTGACCGCTGAACCTATGAAATCCTCGTTGTCGTACCAGCCAATAAACGTGTGGTCTGTGTAAGTTGGATCTTCCGGCTGGCTATCTATCCCGTACACATCGGCATATGTAACATCGTCTTCGCCATTGTTAAGTTCTAGCGTGTAAGTCCGTTTTACAAGGTCGTGTCCCCAAACAACCCTTTCATAATCGCCAGTATTATCAAAATTGCTATGCCACCCGAGAGGCTTTTCTTCAGCTTCGCAATAAATGGTCATAGTCCACAAAAAGGCGCTGTTCCCAATTATTTCTATGCTACCCGGTAGGGCAATAGAGGTTATTCCAGAGTGACAGAATGCCCATGATCCTATTTCCAACAAACCTTCATTTAGAGTTATGGATTTTAAATTTCCTGCTGCATAGAAAGCTTGGTCTCCTATGTACTTGAGCGTAGAGGGTAAATTCACAGTATGAATATCCTGGTTATTATTGAAAAGATTTGTTGCGATTTTTGTCACAGGTAGTCCTTCATATGATGAGGGTATATTTATCACTGAGTCGGAGGTATGATTCAAGTAGGCCTCATATTCGGTCCCTTCGTTGATTTCACGATATCCAAGGTCAGATCCATATTCCCAGCCGGCGTAGAGAGTCGTTTTTCCTGTTTTTGAGAAATATCGGAAGGTTACTATCTCCCCCTCCAGAGCCTCATTGTCATACCAGCCATATAGATGATATCCCTCCTTATGCGCCGTAGGGGAGGAGGCTACATAATACACGGAAGATATTATGTATGGTGATTCTCCGTTATTATAAACAAAGGTGTAATCTCTCTCCACTCCATCTGTTCCCCAAATGGCTGTATAGTAAGAGAAAAGATCTTCCGCCCATGTAGTAGGATAATCCGTTCTCTCGCAAAATACTGTACCTAGGTAATCGCAATACATAAAAGCGTTTTCTTCGATATTAATTACGCTTAACGGGATAGAAAGACTCGAAATCCTGCTATTTTGTAAGGCATATTCTTCTATAGTCTGTATGCCCGATAAATCCAAGCCTTCAAGTTTAGCGCTATGAAAAGCAAAGGCTCCTATATTTTCCACTCCGTCCGGAATGTCGTAATAGCCTGAGGGATCTTTCACAACGGGATAAGAGATAAGAGTCTTCCCATCTTTGGAGAAAAGCACTCCGTCTACGGTTTTAAAATTAGGGCTATCCGCAGAAATTTCTATTGAAGTCAAGGTCCCATTCCAATTACTGGTGTAAAACGCGAGAGAATTAATTGTCTCCAATGACACCGGTAAATAAATACCCGTAACTCCGGTATTCTCAAATACATAATCATTTATTGTCACTACGGAATAATAATCATCTTCGAAAAATGCCGTTCCGGGGATTATAACAACGTCTTCCTCTCCATCATACCCCGTAATACAAAGAGAATCCTCATCTTCGTCATACCAATCGTAATCTAGCCCATCGCTCCCCTCGTCCCACTTTGCGTAAAGGTTCAATACCGAGTAGTCAACGCTGAAATAATTAGTTATGTTTTGCCCATCTATAAAGTCCGTTCCAGTCCCGTTCTCTAAGGTATTCCACCCAGCGAAATGATAACCGGTCTTCATATATTCATTTATGGAAAGATAAGATTCCTCATCGTAATAAAAGTAATCTTCGGACATATCTCCTGTTGCTAGCTCATCATTTGAATAATATCTAACCTCAAACTCTATGGGGGACCATCTGGCATAATAATCCCGGTCACCATAGGAATTTGCCGAAAGCGGAACCTCCGCAGGTACCTGAAACTCCGTGTCACTGAACCAGCCCGAGAAAATATAGCCGGTGCGTACCGCATCGGGGATATCGATTTCCGGGGATTCGCAAGTAAAATCGTAACCTGTCTCTCCGTATGGAGAGCTACCCTCATTATCAAAAAAGGTTATATGATAAAGGATTATATTCCATTTTGAATATATGGTCTTATCTTCGGCAGGAACAGTTATTAATTCTAATCCTAACCCTTCTGAATTATCAAACCAGCCAGCAAATTCATACCCTGGGCGAAAAGCTATATCGAGTAAATCCTCTTCATACTCGAGATTATATGTAGCCTGATCGACATAGTTGATTGTTTCGCTATCCCAAACAACCCCGTCCGAAGAGTTCGCATTGAAAGTTATATTATATCTATTCCTGGTCCACTTAGCGTAAACGGTAACGTCTTCAGCAGGGACAGTTTCTAGCTCATCCTCAAACGTTCCGTCATCTCTATACCAACCAGAGTGGGTAAATCCTGTACGTTGCACTTCGGGAAGAGCAGTTCCAAAGTCTGTATCCGAATAATCGCTTATATCCTGCCCTCCGTTTTCCACAAAAAATACGTTATATTGATTGACAGTCCAGCGGGCAAAAAGTGTTTTATTCCCTGCAGGCATTTTGCCGTTCCAAAGGTTACCGAACCCAGAATCTTCATACCAGGCCGCAAAAGTATAACCATCCTTATTCGTTTCGGGAACGGTTACGTCACTATTGAAAACTTGCTCAATATCTGACAAAACCGATCCACCGTTTGTGTTAAAAGTTAATATATAGCTGTTGATTGTCCAAGTTGCAGTGAAGGTCTTTTCTCCATGGCTACCTTTTGAAATCTCCCCGCTGCTATCTTGCCAAGTAGCAAAACTATGACCTGCTTTATGGGGGATTGGAAGAGTATATGTGTCTGTTTCAATATTATATGATGTACGAGCATTATCAGATCCCTCGTAATAGCCCCCATCCAAGATATAATTGATTTGGTAATCAACCGGAGTCCATACGGCTGTAAAGGTCTTATCTCCTGTACTGCCTAAAGCAATACCGACCCCTTCTGACCATTGGTTGAAAGTATAATAGTCGCGCGTAGGTTCTTGAAGAGTAATCAACTGGGTTTCTACAGTATAAGTAGCGGGGTTTTCCTCATTGTTTATTCCGCCACCCAAAACGTAACTGATATCATAAACTTCAATATTCCATTTTGCGTGGACCTCGATACCCTCTAAAGGAATTTCTGTAAATGAATATACGTTAAGGAAGGTAGCGTTATCCGTATACCAACCTGCAAAAGTATAACCCTGCCTTGTTGGCTCGGGAGGAGCCGTAACCTGGGTTAAATAATCATCTGTTATCGGATTTACCCCGCTTCCCCCATTACTATTAAAAGCAATTGTATACTGTTTAACTATCCACTTCGCGTAAAGTGTTATGTTGTCCGAAGGGATTGAATCGGAAAATTCGGTGCTACCGTTTTCTTCCAAAAACCACCCCACAAAATCATAGCCCTCTTTCTGGGGATTTTCGGGTAAAGTAATGGGATCTTTACGGCCCACTGTGATGTCAGCGACAGGTGACCCTCCCATACTGTTAAAACTAACGGTATAACCCTTACCCCCGTTACAGGCAGTTAAAAATACCGCCAAGACTACAATGGATAATACCACTATAATGGCAATTTTAAATTTTTTCATACTTTCCCCCTAATCTTTTTCGTTGCCCCTTAAGATTATTTTTGATATAATAAATATGTCGCTGAATTGTTCACTACATTACAATTATATGGCGATAAAATTACGCTGTCAACATATTTTGAATTGTTCAGTGAATATGTAACCATTCGTTGAAAGTTTCGCTGAAATCATAAATAATACAAAAAGGGAGAAAGATTATGCTAGAAAAAGTAAACAATCGCAAGCTGCAAGGACAACAGACAAAAGAGAAAATCTATACTACTGCTAAGGCTATGTTTGAGGAATACGGAATAGAAAATGTATCTACAAGAGACATCGCAAAAGAGGTAGGTGTTTCCATAGGGGCGGTATATCTATATTTCCCCAGCAAAGAAAACATAGTTGCCTGCATGATTGAGGAGGATGCTCTTAAGCACAACTCCGAATTTATGGAGTTTTTCAACTTACTTGACAAAGAGAAGCCCGCATCCGATTTGATTGTTGAAATCTGCGTATTTGTTAACGACTTTATGCAGCGGGTTGTAGGCCACCAGAAATTTACTATGTTCTACAAGTCAATGCTCGATTTCGGTGTTCAGGGTAATCCGAATGAGGTAATAAAAACCGTCTTAAAAGCCATTATTGAGGTCTATGAATTAGGCGTGGCTAGGGGCGAACTTAAAGAGGCAAACAGTATGGAGGTAGCCCTCCAAATAAAGACCATTCTCTGCGGTTTAGAAGTGGAATGGTGTACCGACAAAAACAATTACTTTCTCCAAAAAACCAAAGAAATGGTAACGCTGCTTATGCAGAATTATATTTCCACACACTAAAATATATATTAGGTATAATTATGATACGCGATAAGATAGAAAATATAGGACAATATGAAGGATCTCATCCGCTCTTTAGAATTGCATTTGCTTATTTAAAAAATTACCAAGGAGCTGAAGTTGGGAAGTACCATTTGGATAATGGCGTATTTGCGATGGTGCAGCGATACACTGCAAAGCAAGAATCGGAATGCACATGGGAAGCACATAAAAAATACATTGATATACAATATATTGTTTCCGGTCAGGAAACAATTTGCACCGCATATGAAAACAATTTAACAATAACAGTACCTTACAATCCAGAAAAGGATATTTCCTTTTATGAAGGCGAAGGGACTCGTCAGGAATTAAATGGAGGCGAATTTTTGATACTCTTCCCATGGGACACGCACAAGCCCGGCATCGGGGAGGGTAACGTAGAAAAAATCGTTGTAAAAATTCCTTATTGATTATCTATTTTGCCTAATATTCTCTCTTTTGCTTCTTCGATTTTCTTTTCTTCTGCCTTTTCTCTCCAGTAATTTGCCTCTTCGAAACTAGGCTCAACGCCACGCCCATAAAAGTAACAATCGGACAAGTTTAACATAGCATCCGAGTTTCCGAATTTTACAGACCTTTTATACCACTTAACTGCTTGTTCATAATCTTGTTTTACAAATATTCCCTGGTAGAAACAAGCCCCCAGGCAGTTCTGCCCTGTGGGATTACCTTGCTCAGCAGAATCTTTAAATAGATAAAATGCTTTTTCAAAGTTTTGTTCTACTCCATATCCGTATTTATAACAAAAACCCAGATTACACTGCGCATCGGAATAACCTTCGGAAGCCGCTTTTTCGTACCAGAAAACTGCTTGGTTATAATCTTGATCAACACCTAACCCGTAATAATAAAAAAATCCCATATTATACTGAGCAACCAAATGACCCTGTTCGGCTGCTTTTCTATACCAACTGACAGCCTCTACAAAATCCTGTTCAACGCCCTGCCCAAAGTGATAACAATATCCCAAGTTAAATTCTCCATCACTATTCCCTTGTTCGGCTGCTTTTCTATACCACTTTATTGCTTCTTCAAGGTTTTTTTCTACTCCTTCTCCCATATGAAAACAGTATCCAAGATTTACCTGGGATGCCGAACATCCTTCCTTGGCTTCTTTCATATATTGCAAGATCTTGTCTTCCATCATTATTCCCCTTCAATGAAATATTAAGAAATCCTCGAAACCGTTAGTATTGATTTTCTATTTTCCTTCTTGATAAAAAGTCCTCGAAAAACTTAGTATTGATACTCTATTTTCCCCTTGATAATAAGTCCTCGGAACCGTTAGTATTGATGTACTATTTTGCCTCTTGAACCGGTTCTGAAGATTCGTTCGCTGTAATACTTTCAAGACTGGCTTGTCTTTTACCAAGAATAAATCCGCCAGCGACTATACATATTATGCCTCCGGTTATAAAGAAGTAAGATCCAATCGAAGGTGCGGGCAGAGCAAAAATAACAAAAAAGGTGATAATTGGCATAATCTGCTGGGGTAGTTGTTGCATTGGAACAACTATACTTGCATTACCGGTCGCTAATGTCTTACTAGCATGTACTAAGCCGAGAACCTGGGTTGATGCCATTAATATTCCGCTTATTGCAAAAATCAAAAAGTTAAATCCGCTTAAATGTCCTGCAAATAATTCTGCAATTGAGTCAACCATTGCAAACATCCAGATATTACCAAGAGCAAAAGGCATTCCACTCCCTATTGACATTATTATTGATTTGTTCTTATAAGCTTTTTTCCCTCCATAGAATAATCCCAGCCAAAGGGCTATAAGAATAGCGCTAGCTACTGAAAGCCTTATAACAAAGCCTGTGTCTGTGAATCGTTCGAGCCCGGTATCAATAGAGAGTTTACTAGCCGCAACCAAAGCTATTCCAGCTACTACCATTATTACTGCAATCCATTCCTCTTTTTTTAACTTTTCGCCTAAAATTTTAACGGAGCCAAAAGCAAGTACTATCAGCCCGGCAGCGAATAACCCAGGGGTCAGTGCTGGTCCAATAAAATTTTGAGCAGTCATACTGAGAACTGCAGTAAAAATAACCACACACAACAATCCGATTATCCAAAGAGGTTTTTTTACAACTTTCTTCATTTCAACCTCATCTCCGACCTTAACATCGTTTATGGCCTTCTTCTGAAGAATTTGTCCCATGAAGTTTGCTACCCCGGCGGATATAGCAAGTATAACTCCCAATATATACATGTTTCCTCTCCTACATTTTTACTTCAATCAATTGTACATCGTTATCTGCTAAAAATGTTTTTATTAATGTCCCTTTTCCCGAATTATCAAATTCTATTGATTCTTCTTTCATCGCAGTTCTGAGTATAATATCCTCCACCTGTTCCTTAAGAAGGGTTTCCGGGCATCCCATCTCTTTCCACAAAGCTATTGGGTTACAGTGGTTGCGGTCAATTCTCCTCAAAGTTCCACTACTTTGAACCAGGATATCCAGCTGAATATTAAACTCTTCTCCCTCTTCGCTTCCCTCTTCATAGTTTTGTTTATACACAAGAAATTGAAGTAAATCTCCCTTTCTAAAAACAGCCACCTCAATACTCCCATCAGTTACTGGTAAGTCATAACGTTCATCCCCTAGCATATTTAATAGCTTAAAGGCATGATAACTTGGCTTAGGAATCCCATGTATAGTCTGAAGCCCAAAACATCCGCTAAAGGGCCGGGTAAAGAAAGTCAATTCTTCAAAGATATCAGAGAATGTCCAGAAGGAAGACCCCTCCATTAATCCCTGGCAATCAAGCACATGTTTTACTATGAAAGCAGCAGATTGTGTAGTGTCGTGAGCAGGCGCAGTAAGGGTCGGATTAACATTCCATTCGGAATAAATAAGGGGGATATTCCCTGCTTCTTTTCTTGCCTTAACGACCTGATTTCTCATTGAATCTTTCTTTATCAATGGTAGCTTTTCTGGCATATATAACATCTTATGAATCACATCTACAATATTATCTTTTGGGTTCCTTAACGCAGTAGTTACGAACCTTTTAATGTTACTATACGTAAATAATGGTAAGCCCAGATCGTCCCCCGGATAGTGATGAGTTGAAAGAAAATCCAGAGGTATATTATTCTTCTCACAGTACTCTCTGAATTCTGGAAGCCAAAGGTTCGCGCTGGTTGATGGGCCCCCTACAACTATCTTATCATCTACCGATTTCAGTGCATTAACCGTATCTTTATACAAACTGAAATAGTCCTTCTGATTTCCCTTAAAAAAGAATGCCAGATTGGGTTCATTCCATATTTCAAAGTGCCAGCTTCTTACTTCATCAACACCATATCGGGCTATACAGAAACGAGCAAAATCCTTAATTAGATTCACCCATTCCTGCCGGTGTCTGGGCAAAGTAACATTACCTTTATAATAAAAAGCTGTTCTCCTTCCACTGGCAAGAGCTCTTGGCATAAAACCTACTTCGACAAAGGGCTTCATCCCAATGCTTAGAATATAATCAAATACAAGCCCAACATGATAAAACGAAGTTGTTCTGACCTTTTTTGAGCCGGGGATCAAAGATATATAATCCGCAAGCGAAGTAACTACCTTCATATCATCGTCAAAAAGTCCGTGAAATCTTACCCTCTTAAATCCTAGCTCATCATGTGCCTTTTTAAGCTGTTCCTGATAATCTGATCTGAGAGCAAGTGCCGCATGCCCGCTTCCAACAGAAAATTGCCAATATCTATCGTTTGGCTTAAGCTTGGTTTTATCAATCGAAAAACAAAAATCCAATATGACTCTCCCTCTCTTTTAATTCTTCAATAAAAATCCCATATATAAAAACTATTGCTTTTAATTTCACCAGTATTCTTAATACTATTAATAATAATTCAAAAGCTCTTCCGAGTACAATGGGATATTTCTGAACTATTGTGTAATATTAATTGTTTTTTAATAAATCAATGGATTTTTTAAGCATTTTTGGGTCAATTATCTTCCAGTTAGCGGGATGCTTATCCCTGATAAGGGAAATGAATGCACCTTGCAAAAACCAAATGAGTTGTATATAATAGAACTATAATCGCTTTTTGGAGGTGAGAATAATGGATAATAGAAAACTCGAGGATCTTCAGAGGAGTTTGGATATCCGTAAATGGCACGACAGCGAAGATAACGGTATTGATATGTGCAGGCACTATGAGTTCTGCAAATTCTGTAAATTCGAAGCTGACTTCCCATGCGCAAGAGCCTATAACCGTATGGAGCTTGACAAAGAAAAACCGGCAAAAAAGCCAGAAGCAGCTAAAAAGGCTCCCGCAAAAAAACCTGCCGCTAAAAAATAATCTTTGCTATCAAAATTTTATCTAGCACCCTAGGGGGTGCTTTTTTTATCGCTGGATTAATCTATTTACTAAGTATTAATAGATATTTGGAGGCATTTTCATATGACTAATATCAAAACCTTGAAAATCGATTTTACGAAAATACTTTCAGGTTCTATAACCATTGACTTTTGTATTTTTAGCGTGTAAAGTAGTAGTTGACTGGAGGATTACACGGTGTATATAAAAAGAATATTAGAAGAAAGAATACTTGAACTCAGCAACGACTACCCTGTGGTATGCGTCGTAGGAGCTAGACAAGTAGGTAAATCTACCATGATCAATCATATTTTGCCTCCTAATTTCCATGCCTGCTCCCTTGATTCAAAATTAGACATAAGCTTATGTAAGCAGGATCCGAAAGGGTATATTATGTCAAAAGGTCTTCCTCTTTTCATTGATGAAGCTCAAAATGTGCCTGAATTATTCAGTGAGATTAAGGCTATTGTAGATAATAAGAAAATTCTGGGCGAGAATGTTAACGGTCTTTTTTGGCTCTCCGGATCAAATAAATCAGAAATCAAAAAACACATTAAGGAATCACTTGCCGGTAGAATCGCAATCGTTGAAATGTCTTCCCTGTCAAAAGAAGAAATAGAAGGAAATAATAATGGGGTATTTAACCCATTTTATGAAAACATTGAAAGTAGAGTGCTAAGCAATATTAACCAAGTATCTCTTTTCGAATATATTTTTAAAGGTGGATATCCAAAATTTTTCGAGAACGAAAAGATTGATAGAGATGTGTATTATAGTTCATATATTGACACATACATAGAAAGAGATGTTCGTCAGTTAATCAGCGAAAACTCCCTCCCCCAATTCACCATGCTTATTACATACTTATCTGCGCGAATCGCAGAGATTATTAATTTTGAGGATGCAGCTAGAACCATAGGTGTAAATGAGAAGACAGTCAAAAATTGGGTTCAAATTCTTAAAGAAACGGGAATAATTTTTTTCCTTCAACCATATTCTAATAATATTTCTCGGAGGCTAGTTAAATCCCCAAAAATCTATTTTTTAGATAGTGGGTTAGCCGCATTTCTTGCAAGATGGCTAAATCCAGAACAACTAAGAATTGGTGCTGCTTCCGGCCATTTTTTAGAGAACTATGTGGTTTCAGAAATAGTTAAAAGTCATTACAATAATCTTAAAAGATTGGATTTATTGTTTTATTACAGGGATTTTGATCAAAAAGAAACGGATATAATATTCGCTGATAATACAAGAATTATCCCAGTTGAAATAAAAAAAGGGATGTCTCCTAATATACCATCAATCTACCATTTAGAAAAATTTAAGCTTGATATACCCAATAAATATATTCTTTATGGTGATAAAGAAACATTTTCATTGACTTCCGGGTGGGTTTATCTTCCTCTTGCAAAGATATGAGAATTTCTCTTTTTCGGGTTTTTCCCATCAAAAAAGGTCCATGCAATTGGACCTTTTAACGAGATATCGGTTATCAGAAATTACTTACCCATATATTCATCAAAGAATTCTTTTAATTTTTTACTCTCGATGAATAGCTCCTTTTTCAGGGCTTTCTCTATTGTGAACTTATTATCTTCTTCATCTCTTTCATATACTTTTTCCGGAGTATTCTGACTGGTGTAATCGGTGTATCTTGTGTTTTTCTTGGCATCTATTACAGCTTTTCTGAGAGCATCATAATATGTCTTTCCAGTATTATCATATGTTCTCTTAAGATATGCCATTTTCTCGGCATCTGATGTAAATGTCAACTCTTGGCCATCAGTATCTGAACCAAAGGGGATAAAGCTTATGGCTTCCAAGTGAATTCCATACGAGGAGAATGTATATCCAAGTCCTATTTCTCCCGAGTCTTTAATTCCATCCGAGTCCTTGTCATTCCATGCAAACGCATTTCCAACTGCTGCAGACTGTTCAAATACATCCTCAGCCAAATCCAAAAATGGTTTTTGGAAGTTGCTGTTTTTCCCGTAGTATCCAACTGACTTATTCATGATACCGGGATCTTCATTGTACATATACATATATTCTTCAAACTTAGCAAGTGCAGCCGTGCTGATTTCAGCAGGGGTCATTTCTGTATCATCATAAATGGCTTGTAATTCTGCTTCCAGTCTTGCCATAACATCAACAACCTTTTCTTCATAGTCTATAACCAAGGCACTATCGACTATTTTTCCAAAAGGAACTGCAGGACAAACACCTTCACCTTCGTACGAACAGGTTGCCTCAGTGTCTCCATCTTTATGAAGAGGGCACTCATATTCGGCGTCATAATCGGGATTTGCAGCTTTTGTCATCATTGAAGCCTTAACATATTCCTGATACAATTTCAAATCTTCCTCTGATCCCGAATGTTGATTCAAAAATTCAGTTTCTTGGGTTGTGAAATTAAATAGAATGTTGTATACATAGAATGTGCCGGTTAAATCTTCTACTGCGGGGTAATAATATAATGTGGAAATATCTTCTGTGATTTTTCCTTCAAAAGTCTTTTTGTTGTCGGCTGCGGCACCAGGGAGTGTAACGTCTTTGTATCCTGCTTTAGCAGTAGCATACAGATAATCAAAGTCTTCTAATATTTCTGCATCTATTTCCGTTTCGATCAAGGATGCAACTGTATCCATTCCAAGCTCTGCCTGAAGGGCAGAAAGTACCGAGGTCTGATACGCAGAGTTATAATAATATGCGGCATTCTTGTATGACCTCTTCATGTTGCCTAATAAATCGCTGTATGCTTCAACCATAAATCTATCGGCACCAGGTTGCGCTTTCAAAGCATCATACTCAGCCTGAAAATCTCTTTCTACAAAATACACATCTTTTGCTTTAAGTTCATCGACTGTTGCATATCTGCTTATCTTAACGTCATTAATTTCAACCATAGAAAGATCTTCTTCCTCTTCGGGATCGTTTTTAGTTGCTCTTGTGCTCTTCAAAGTATATTCATGAGATAAAGTGTGTTCTTCAATCTCGACATTTCCACTGACAGTCTTAGTTTCTTCAAATACTATCTCTATTTTCTTTTCCTCTGGGTTTTTAGAAGTATTATCCGAACCAAACTCAGTTGAGAAAGCTGTTTTAAACATGCTTCCAGATACTGGGAAATCACTGCTGACTGTTTCATCGTCATATGTTACATAAACATTTAATTTGCCCCTGTCAATCTCCTCTCCTTCGTAATATACGTCTTTCAGATATGCCAGTGTTGCAGCAGTAAAATGAATAGACGCAACGTTTTCTTTGGAAATCTTCTTCGCTGGTTCGTTCAAACTTTCTATGTATGCTGTTTCTCTCAAAGACTCAAGAGAATCATCCATGTTCTTGTTTACCGACCAAATAGCAAGGCTCTTCTCTGCATGGGTTAAAACATCAACTGGGTTTACAAAAGCTCCGCCACCAGATAATTGTGCATATCTTTGATTACTTGTTGACTCAGCTGTCGCGAGGTAGGGCATAGCTTCCGTTAAAAGATAGGCTGTCTTCATTTTGCTTTCTATAGCATAATCAAGAAGTTGTTCTATAGTGTAGTATCCCTGTTGAACATAGCTGGCATTTTGGCTGTATAGGGTATAGAAATAATCATTTATTTCATTCTTTGAAACATTTATTACAATCCCGTTTCTAGTAACGGTAATCAGAGCTTCGTTGGCCACCCTATCATCATTTAATCGAATGAATGTGCATGAAGGCAACACTATTGCCGCCATTAATGCGACAAAAACTATTAATGCCACTATCTTTAATTTGCTGAAACGACTCATTTTATCTCCCGGGAAGTTTATCTTTGTATTAAAATCTTAAAGCAAACTCGCATACCCTAAATTCGCGCTTGCGTTTTATATTATATTATATAGTAGGGTGTGTGGCAACTCTTTTGTAAGTCAGCAAAGTCTGCATCTATATCGTATAAGGACTCTATTTATGAAAATTTATCTCTTTCGAAGTTTCAGCTCCACATTTTTCTTTTGTGCTAACTGTCGCATCAAATTTGAAACATAGAGAGCTTTCTCTTTTAGAGTAATTTCCGACGAATCAGTATATTCCGATACATTTTTCAGCAAACTTTTGATTTCATCAACCTCAAAGAGATTTACGGCAAGGCAATATAGTGTCTTTTCGCGCCCTGAATTATATTTCGATAAAAGTTCATTCAATAGCTTTACTTTTTCCGTTTGTTCTAAATTATATGCTTCTATCCCTATTTGTTTTGCTTTCAGAGAATCAGTCATTTGGTTTCTATGAGTTATAAAAGAATCAGATTCATCGGCATGATCGTAGATAGGGCAAGGGTATTCGTTGCATTGAAAACAGTATTCCACATCATGCTCCAAACTGCATCTTGCAGCCTTGCACGGCTTGTTTCCCTGTCCACACCCTGGACAATAACCACCTAATTTCATAGAACACAATCCGCAGTTCAAACCACAAAGAGAAAACAACGAATTTTGTCTTTTAAATTCTGCTTCTTTCACCCTATACCTCCGCTACGATTTGTTTACTTGTCCATACGCAGGTTCTGGCCGTTCCTCATCCCTGGGATTTAACCTAATTTCTTTCTCAATCATTTTCCAAATACAGTTGCAGGAAGAGAGACCCCGTTCCCTAATTCTCGAGTATTGCTTTTTTGTTTTATTCAATATAGCGAGAACACCTGTGACTTTAGTCATGGGATGAATTGCCAACGATTAATTACATATTTCAATTAAAAACACACTAAAAACCCACAAGCCGTTTAATAAGTATCAAAACATATGATAAACTACAAATAAGGAGTTGAAAAATATGGCGGAAATATATCGTTGTAGGGGGTTATGTATATTCCATTCAATATCATATTGTTTGGTGCGTAAAATATAGACATAAAGATTTGAAAATGAATTAAAAAAATTATGGAAAACCCCTCATATTTCATAGCTACTGTTTCAGAAAATACAGAAGAACAAATTAAAAAGTATATAGAAAGTCAAAAAGAAAAATAAAGAATGGAAAAAGC
>MWEH01000200.1 GCA_002070965.1 Firmicutes bacterium ADurb.Bin080
TCGGTATATGTCATTGGCGCTCCGCACCGCGAGAATTTTCTAACTAAAGAGGACAGTCTAGTAGTCGGCGGTGCGGCCTGCCCCGGCTGCCGCCGGGGACTCCCTCATGGTGTCACGGTTTTTGCCAACGCGAGAATAAACTAGTAACAATCATAACCCTGCAGCGCATCACGAGTGCAAAAACTCGCGCCACCCCGACTCGGTGCCAACGACACATACCGCCGAACGTTGTGGCGCATTATCAAACGATCTGCCTATGAAGTTATTGAAAAAGAAAAGGAATAAGATTATACTTGGCATCTTCATCATTATTTTAATAATCCTGCTTCCCAATTCAATTGTAAAAACAGCAGCCAAGAACAGAGTATTCGACACAATCCAAGAAATTCCTTATAATAAAGTCGGATTGCTACTTGGTACAACAAAACATCTCCAATCAGGGACAATTAATCCATACTACAAATACAGAATTGATGCAGCGGTTTCTCTATACAAATCTGGAAGAATCTCCTTTATTCTGGTAAGTGGAGATAATAGTAGAATATCATATGATGAACCCACAACAATAAAAAATGATTTAATCGCAGCGGGTATTCCTGCAGCAAGAATATATCTTGATTATGCAGGTTTCAGAACCCTGGATTCAGTTGTAAGATCCAAGGAAATATTTGGTCAAACCAATATTACTGTAATTTCCCAAAAATTCCATAATGAGAGAGCTGTCTACATTTCAAAACATAAAGGGATAAGTGCTGTAGGTTTCAATGCTAGAGATACCTCTCTAAGATTTGGATTCAAAACCAGAATGCGTGAACTACTAGCACGTGACAAAATGATGCTAGACTTAATCTTCCATAAAAAACCTAAGTTCCAGGGAGACCAGATTGAAATAAAATAACGACGCCACAACAGGTCGGTATATGTCATTGGCGCTCCACACCGCGAGAATCTTCTGGCTAAAGAGGATAGTTAAGTGGTCTGCGGTGCGGCCTGCCCCGGCTACCGCCGGAGACTCCCTCATGGTGTCACGGTTTTTGCCAACACGAGAATAAACTAATAACAATCATAACCCTACAGCACATCACGAGTGCAAAAACACGCGCCACCCCGAAGCGGCGCCAACAACACATACCGCCGAACGTTACACACAATTGCAAAACTAACCCGAGATTCAATCCATAATACTCAATGTAAACTGATCTTCATTTATTAACCTAATCAATTTGCTATGAAAAAGTTTATACTATTAATTTTTGCGGCTGGATTAATGAGTTGTGGAAGTCCTCAAAAAAAATCAATTTTTGAGCCATTGACTTTTGACGAGCTACAATCCGTAGTAAAAAAGGATTCGGTTATTGCAGAAGGCTATAAAGTCATGCAATACATTCGAGACTCCTTGCTTAGAACAGATATTGATAAAGTCAAATGGGCTGATCTTTCGTACGGAAGAATGGCCAAATATCTAAAGTTTGAAGCAGACAGTGAATATTTTAAACCTCTTAATAAAAAGTTTGCCGATGACTGGCAGAAAATATATGGCCCATATACTTTAAAAGTTGACTCGATTTCTGACTATTGGAAGAAATATAAGACCGAAAAATCTCTTGAAAATTATGTAAGAATCGAATTGGTTGAAATTAAGAAAACCTATTACGAATATATTGGTGGTATAGAGAATATTTACCTGGTATTCAAGCTCACACCCCTAAAAGGGAGAATAGAACAGATAAGATTTGGGTATAGAATTCAAGCAAAAATTAATGAGTCAAACGAATCCGATGAATATTCAAAACTTTTATCTCGTCTTAACTACTCATGGTGTATAAAATCAGATCCTTTCTCACAGCCCACTGTTGGATATTGGGAAGTAGACTATAAAAATGAAGAAATACTTGAATCTGAAAATCTACAATCCTTTAAACGAGATTATAATTTATTCATTGAAGTTGATGAGATAAGAAAGGATGGGCAGAATTTAAGTTCAGATGATCTTAATATACCAGAATCAGTTGAGTCATACTGGGAATACGAAAATGAAGATTTTTTGAAGCAATACTATATCAGAGAGATAGTTAGAAATATACTCAAAATAGAATATATGACAGAATCAGAATATATAGGGCAAAAAACTGATAGTGTACTTAAGAAAAAGGACCAACTCTGCTATGAATTCTTTCAACTTCCAATAAAAATGCTAGAAATTTAAGCAACTGTGTGTAACAGGTCGGTATATGTCATTGGCGCTCCGCACCGCGAGAACTTTCTGGCTAAAGAGGAACGTTAAGTGGTCTGCGGTGCGGCCTGCCCCGGCTCCCGCCGGGGACCCCCTCTTGGTGTCACGGTTTTTGCCAACGCGAGAATAAACAAAACAACATCATATACCTGCATCGCACCACGAGTGCAAAAACACGCGCCACCACGACTCTGCGCCAACGCCACATACCGCCGAACGTTATAGCCAATGCGGTGCCACAAAACATGATAAAATATCTAGCATAACCCTCCCCATATTTGGCACATTTGCTTTTGCGCGACACTAGCCCCGACCCACATGCAAAAGCAAAAGAGCCAAATGCCCTCGCTCCTTTTTTTTAACTTTACTCCTCCACACTAGACAAATGACAAACAAGCAAACAGCAAAAGAAAAAATTGAGAGTCTTGTAATCCGTTTTGAGGAACAATTTGAATCATATAAAAACTCCGATTATAATGAGACTTTAACTCGTCGTGATTTTATAGATCCATTCTTCAAAGCTCTCGGTTGGGACATTGATAATGAATCCGGCTACGCAGAGGCTTATAGGGAAGTAATACATGAAGATAAAGTAAAAGTAAGTGGTTCAACAAAAGCTCCAGATTATTCATTCAGATTAGTTGGCGGTAAAAGGCTATTCTTTGTTGAGGCAAAAAAACCAAGTATTTCAGTAAAAGAAGATATACAACCGGCATACCAGGTCCGGAGATACGGATGGAGTGCAAAACTCCCGATCAGCATAATAACCGACTTTGAGGAGTTCTCTATATATGACTGCACAAAGAAGCCAAAGCCAAACGACAAGCCACCTGTTGCAAGAATTAAATACCTATCATTCAGGGACTACATAAAAGAATTTGACTTTCTATGGGACACATTCAGCAAAGAACAAGTACTGAAAGGTAGCTTTGACAAGTACCTGCAAAGTGATACTCATAAGAAGGGTACTGCAACTGTTGATAAAGACTTCCTGGAATCACTTGACAGATGGAGAACATATCTTGCAGTTAGCATAAGCTGGAATAACAAGACTCTTGATGAAGAAGAGATTAATTTTGTCGTCCAGCAAACAATTGACAGGATCATCTTCCTTCGCATAGCAGAAGATCGCGGTGTAGAACCATATGGCACTTTGCACCATGCCACCAAACTAGGTAACTTGTATCAGAATCTTTTTGAATTATTCCAGAAAGCTGATCAAAAGTACAATTCCGGACTATTTGATTTCAAAAAAGATAAAATCAGTCAAGACGTTATAATTGATAATAAGGTAATTAAAACAATCCTAAACGAACTTTATTACCCAGAGTGTCCCTATGAATTTTCAGTTCTTTCAGTTGAAATCCTTGGCAGTGCATATGAACAATTCCTTGGTAAAGTAATCAGGATTACACCTGCTCACCATGCCAAGATTGAAGAGAAACCAGAAGTAAGAAAAGCGGGTGGGGTCTATTACACACCCCAATACATTGTAGATTACATCGTTAAAAGCACTGTCGGAAAACTGATTGAGGGAAAAACACCAAAAGAAATCTCAAAGATCAAAATACTAGACCCTGCCTGCGGCAGTGGTAGTTTTTTGATCGGTGCATTCCAGTACCTTCTAGACTATCACAAAGATTATTACTCCGAAAATGGCAAACCTTCAAAAGGAAAGAAAGATAATCCACTAACCCCAGAGGGCAATCTTACAAGTGCAGAGAAGAAAAGGATTCTGTTGAATAATATATTTGGCGTTGACCTTGATGCTAATGCAGTTGAGGTGACGAAGCTCAGTCTTCTCATTAAATGTCTGGAGGGTGAGACAGATGCATCAATTCAACAGCAATTGAGTATTTGGCATGAAAGGGTTTTACCAACTCTGGAAAGCAATATTAAGAACGGCAACAGCCTCATAGATACTGATTTCTACTCCTCTGAACTAGAATTGGGATTTGAAAAGAACATAAAACCATTCAATTGGAGAAAAAACTTTCCGTTAATTTTTGATGAGGGTGGGTTTGATGCCATTATTGGAAATCCACCATATGTGATGCTTCAAAACTTAGAAAAAAGGGAGGTATTTGAATATTCCTCCAAAAAATACAGAAGTGCAAAGTATAAGATAGATACCTATCAACTATTCATTGAAAGATCCATAACACTATTGAGAAAGGATGGATTATTGGGATTTATTACACCAAATACTTTCTTAAAAAACATACATGCAGAACCATTGCGTAGGCTTATAATTGAAACCACTCAACTTAATGAACTTCTGATTTTTAATTACTCTGTTTTCACATCAGCGAGTGTTGATACCTGTATAATAATTCTGGAGAATAAAATCGCATCTCCACAAACAAAAGTTGAAATTAAAGAGGTTCAAAAACCATTTTACCCTATTTTCAAAAGCAGCATTCTTCAGAATTCCTTTACAAGAAATCAGAGACTAGATTTTAATGTCTCAATAACAGATATTGATATTGAAACCATTGGCAAAATTGAATCAGAATCTGTTCAATTGAACACCTATTGTAAAGCTTACTTTGGGATCCAGACTTTTGATCGGAATAAATTTGTTGCAAAAGAAAAATTATCAGATGATTACCAACCCGTAATTGACGGTTCAAACATAAGTTTTTACTATTTAATTCCGGCCACAGAGTATGTATTATTCAAGCCTTCTGCCATCAAAAGTGGTGGAGAGGAATCAATATATAGGCAGGAGAGAATCTGTCTGAGACAAATTGGGGCCAGTCCAATCGCTACTATTGTTCCAGCTAACCTATTCACTTTGAACACAATTTACAATGTATACTTGAAGGTATATGACCACGACCTTTTATTGTTTTTACTAGCCATTATTAATTCACGCACAACAAAATATTACTGGCAAAAAAAGAACTCAGATGAAAAGAAAACCTTTCCCAAAATTAAGAAAGAAGCCATTCTATCTATACCTGTACCAAGAATAACTAATCCTGTTCAGGAATCTATAAAAACAGAAATAATAAAACTCGTTGATCAAACAATGACATTAAAGAAGGAATTAACCTTGACTAAGGTGCCTGCTAAGGCAGATCAAATTTTAAATAGAACTGATTTCTACCTAGAAAGGATAGATGAGTTAATATTTGATCTGTACAATTTTTCAATATCTGAAAAGAACCTAATTAATTCATTATGTTGATTTTGCAAGCACATTTAAAAGCCTCACAAGCTTACCCGCAGCCAAAGCTTTTAAAAGAGCTTGCGTGCCTTCAATCGAAGCATCAACAAAATAGTGTTATCGTAATATTGAATTAACCGCACTGGCTATAACAGGTCGGTATATGTCATTGGCGCTCCGCACCGCGAGAACTTTCTGGCTAAAGAGGATCGTTAAGTGGTCAGCGGTGCGGCCTGCCCCAGCTCCCGCCGGGGACCCCCTCCTGGTGTCACGGTTTTTGCCAACGCGATAATAAAGTAATAACCGCATAACCCTGCATCGCACCACGAGTGCAAAAACACGCGCCACCGCGACTCTGCGCCAACGCCACATACCGCCGAACGTTAGTAACAATAGCGGCTATATAATAATCAAAGTGGTAACTGCTCAAATCACAATAAAAGGGGGGCCAGCATTTCCTCTCGCTTCGAAGAGTCTCGCCTACGCGCCGCCACTTAGCTTGTCAGGAATTTAAAGAACATTAATAACCATTCTAGCACGAGTCGCGAATCACCCCAACTCAGCTGCACTCCTCCGCTTCTTGGGTTAAGTAGCGGCTCGGCGAGAAATCAAAGGAGCCTGTTTAACTGCACTCAAGTGAATTCTTCTCTGACCTTAATAAAGATTAATAAGCCGCTACAGTTCCTAACAGGCCGGTATGTTACATATGCTTGTCATGGTTTTTGCCCCCTCCTTCTGGAACATTAAGTGCATAAAGGAAAAATCCTGATCACCTAGCCCAACAATAATGGCGGGGTAGATTTGGAATCAAAAGATTGTTCTGTCGTGCGCCGGATCGGCAAAAACCACGCCATCCCCTCCCCAAGGGTCGGGGCTCGCAAACGTAACATACCGCCGAACGTTATGCGCAATTGACTGTCACTGATGAATGTAATCCCGCAAAACAGATGAAAGTGAAACCTCTCCTACTCATCGCCCTTTTTATCTTGTTTGCTTGTTCAAACCTAAAGAACACTACTATAAGTGAACCCCATTTGCCTAGTAATCATATAGTGAATCAAGTCATAGCGGCAATAATTGAACTGGATTCGCTATCCTATGATAATGAATTATTAAATGAATTCAAGAATATTAAGTTTTATAATCCTCATTTTGTTGATAGTCTGTGGATCCCCCCGCCTCCTGATGGGTTCTATTATGATGAAGTTCTTTTGAAATTTGACCCTCAAAATAAGGAGATACGGCAATCCGATTCAATATTCCTGAGCAAACAATCAAACACATTTAACAGGTATACACTCGCTGATTCAATCTGTAATAAGTTTCTACCTGAATCCAGTCACGTTTATCAATTCCATGTCCCCATCTTCTCATCAGATATGAAAACTGTTTTTATACAGTATTGGGAGGATTGTGGAGCTGGTTGTGGGAGGCAATACACTTGCGTATTACGTTGGAAGGAAGCTAAATGGGTTCTTACAGATAAATGGCTTAGCATAATTGAGTAGTAAGTCAACTACGCATAACAGGTCGGTATATGTCATTGGCTTTTCCGTACCGCGAGAACTTTCTGGCTAAAGAGGAACGTTAAGTGGTCGGCGGTACGGCCTGCCCCGGCTCCCGCCGGGGACCCCCACTGGTGTCACGGTTTTTGCCAACGCGAGAATAAAGTAATAACCATCATAACCCTACATCGCACCACGAGTGCAAAAACACGCGCCACCGCGACTCTGCGCCAACGCCACATACCGCCTAACGTTATAAGCCATTTAAGCTAGAATAATATGGGAATCTATCCTAAAATTCTTTTTAAGGTGATTTTTTCAGCAAAATGTCTTGACTTATGTTTTAACATTTTTTAAATTTGATTCTGTCAATGTCGTATAAGCTCTAGAATGAATGTCTAAAAGTGACACATTTGTTGGGACATTATTTGGAATGACTGTTGCCGTGACTCTTATTAGCAGTTCGGCAATGATATCCCCTACGTTAGTATCATTGTTTTTATTTGTCCTTTTCGTTACTGCTACATCAATTTTCGCTGGAGTTCTATTAATCTTAAACAAAGACAGGCCAGTCTTAAATTTGAATTTGCACTCAGTCCTTTTCCTGATCTGGGGCTTATACATAGTTCTTTATCCCATACTAACCCGCGGAGTCAATGCTAATTTAAAGGATGGTTATCTTCTATCTTGCATTATATACTATTTCAGTCTCATAATCCTTCTGGTTCATTTAAAGCCCCGCCTTGAAGTGATTTACCTCCCACTACTCCTTATGGGTACTATTGAGGCCTTGATATGCATTCTGCAATATTCCGGATACATTAATAGCGTAAATTCTTTCTTTAAGGTTACGGGAACCATTGTAAATCCGAATACAACAGCGATGTTCCTTGTCTTATGTTTCTCAGCCGGGATGCATTTTTTGAGTATTTTTTCCGTAAGAGCCGAGAAAACTAAATCACAACGTTCAAGGAAATCAGACCGCTTAAATGAGCCAAAAGATTCCAATCGAATGAAAACGACAAAGTCACTATTTGTTTTGGTCGGATTAGTTTTAATAATTGTGGCTATCGTGTTGTTAAAATGCAGAACTGCATTTATAGGAGTAATTGCAATCATTGTGGTAATATGGGGTTCCAGATTCAGATTTACACGTTGGAATAATGTGCGGAGGCGATTGAGGTTGCTTATTCCAGTCCTGGTCTTAATCTTCCTTTTGCCAATTCTATTATTTCTATACAAAGCAAAAGAAGATTCGTCAAGAGGACGACTTTTAGTTTGGAAAGTGTCAACCCAGATGATCCAAGAAAGTCCATGGACTGGCTATGGCTATGGATTGTTTGAACGCAACTATAATCTGGCTCAAGCTAAATACTTTAATAGTGGCAAGGCCACAGAAGAAGAAATTGAGAGAGCGGATCATATTACCTTAGCTTATAATGAAGTAATTGAAAGTACTGTAGAGGGCGGGGTAATTGGAACAACACTGTTTTTGGGTTTTATTGGATTACTGATACATAAATGTCTAAGGCAATTCCGTAACATTCATAATTCAACTTCGTCATTCATAAAGTCATCAGAAAAGGGAGAAGCCATTAGGAACCAAGTATCGTTGAATGCGCCTGCTTTTGCAGGAGTAATTGCTTTTACCCTAATGAGTTTGGTTAATTTTACTGTTCAGGCAGTCCCTGTGATGTGTGTATTTATTATCTTCTCATCTCTGATTTCGGCTCAAGATATTACAGTTTTTCAAGATAAGGCTCTGACAGATAAAAACCAGTTTCTAAAAGCAAAGGAGCAGTTAATTAATGTGCGGCATTCCAATAAATATCAGAATCAAATAGTTGCATTGATACTGCTTGTCTCTGTATTTGCCATAGAGTTACCATTTATAAAAACAGGTTTTGCTCAATACCATCTGGGCAAATCCGTGAAAACGATTAGCACTGGTAATCCAGCAAACATTGAAAGGACAATTGAGACAATGAAGGATCTAAGACCCGAACTATCATCTTGTGAGGGATATTATAGGTATACCGCATTTGCTTTTTTTAAGCTCCATGACCTTCAATCTGCGATAGAATATTATTCTGAAGCATCTAAACTTACGTCCAACCCTGACTTGTTTTTAAGCAGAGGAGTTTGTTATGAAAAAATTGGACAATATTCAGCCGCTGAGGCTGACTATCTAACGGCCTCATACATAGTGCCAAACAGAATTATTCCAAAGTACAGACTCATGCTGCTTTATCTCCAAAGAAGTAATTCTAAGGAGGCATCAGCAATGGCAAGACAGATTGTTGAAATGCAACCTAAGGTTAATAATTCACAAGCTGAGGCTGCAAAGAAAGCTGCTCAAGAAGTCTTACGAAAGCTTAATTCAAGGAATAATCAAGTGCCTTTCAATACCATGCAATGAATCTATAATGTCTAACTTAAATGCGTATGCGTATGAAGAAACTTTTCTTTTTATCAGGAATCCTATTGCTGCAACTAAGTCTTGACGTTGCAGTTGCTCAAACTTCCATGAATGGAGAATTTTCATCTGGGCAGTACCCCCAAACAAAGTCTTTGCTTTACCTGGCAGGCCTTTATAGACAATCTCTTGGTTTATCAGAGGCACAGATCAATGCCATTAAGACTTCACGCACAGCGGTATCAGATTTGAAGGAGCAACACTCCGCAGCTGATCTTTCCAAATATGAACTTGTCAAGTTGAAAGAAATTCTATCCGATAACCAATTTGAACGGTTCCTTGTTTTGAAAAATAGACCTATTGCAGAAAAGTTGGTGGTAAGAGTCTGGAATGGAATGATTGCACAACAGTTAGTAACACCGTCAGATTCTACAAAGCTTTATTTCCTTGTAAGAACCCATCTGCTCTCAGAACTCATAACAAGGGATTATTTCATTGATGATCCAGTGTGCCAGCAAAAGCATTTAGATGAACTGGGCCTTAAAGCTCCATCTGTTCTTTTTAAGTATTTGCATAACGGTCAGAGCAGACCTTCGGAGAAGAACCCATATAGGGCAGATTTTATTTGGTAGTCCATACTAATCAACCGCAACAACTTTAAAGATAGATGACAATGAGAATAGTAACATTATTAATAGGAGTTTTCCTTCTTCCCGGGTATTTGATTGGACAATCACAGGGAGATGTTATGAAGGAAAGGTATAATGATGCTCTATGGTATTTAAGAGGAGTGTCAAAACCATACTATCCTGAAAAAGGTCTGGGGATAATGCATGACCTGGCCGAAGATTCTTACCCGAAGGCAATGAATGCCCTTGGTATAATGTACAGCAAAGGTATGGGGACGAAGATTGATTACCAGACTTCGCTTCAGTGGTTTATAAAGGCTTCAGAGGCAGGATACTTAAAAGCTTATCATAATATAGGTCTTATGTATAAATACGGCTATGGAGTAAAGAGTAGTTTTTCTAATGCTATGAATAGTTTCTTACAAGGCGCCGAACTCGGGGATCCAGATTGTATGTATTCTGCCGGTTACATGTATTACAAGGGCTTAGGCTGCAAACAGGACTACAAGAAAGCGCTCGAGTTTTTCTTTAGGGCGGCAGAATTGAGCAATTCCGGTGCGACTTACATGATAGGATTATGTTACAGAAATGGATATGGGGTTGAACAAAATGAGGAAAAGGCTATTGAATGGCTGAAACTGTCAAGTGCAAGCGGTAATCTAAGAGCCAATATTGAATTGTCAGCTGAATGCCCTGAGAATTCTATCAGCAAAGGCAAAATAGTATATTCGAGGGCATATGATGTAAATATACCTCAAGCGTTTGTGAAGGTTGCCCATGACCCCGTAAATCAATTTCATTCGGGTACTTATGAGGGTTATATAATTACATATGACTGGAGTGGAACCAATGTTATCAATATCTCTCCCCTGATTCTGGAACTGCAACGTAATGATTACCATGTCACTGGACAATGGATAGAAGCAGATACTCTGAGGGTAGGTATAAATGCACACCTATCAGATACTACCCTGGCTTTTATAGATGTTGAATACCAGCGTGGTGATCACTATAGTGTAACCCCATTCGACTGGGAGTTTACAGATGCAAGTGTCAACATCAATTATTCTGATTCAATGGTTTACTTAACCGGCAACTTACAAATGTTCTCTCCTCTTACCATGGAGCCAGAGAGACCACGATACATCTCGTTAATATCTGTTTTAGAAAAAAACCATCCTGAGAAGTATTCCGGTATCGAGCCAATAAATAGTCTCGTAGTATTCCCTAACCCCTTCAGTGAGCAACTGAACCTTAGTTTTGAGCTTCTTGATGATGCTGAGATCTTTATAAAGGTCCAGACCGTAACAGGAAATCTGGTCTATGAAGCCAAATGCGGTAAGCTCCTAACCGGCACCAATGTTGTTCCCTTGCCAGTTAGCCTGACTCAGGGACTATATATAGTAACCGTAAGCAGAAATAACTTTTCGAAATCAGCAACTGTGGTAAAGCGATGAAATAGCCACATTTTGAACTGCATGGCATGAAGCTGATAAATGGAATGAATTCATTTATAAATCAATAATTTATAAATGATGCTAGGGTTTAGGATTATTATCTGAATAGGGTTTTAAAACTCAAATCACATTTCAAATTAAAATTGAAAAAGAAATGAAAAAAATACTGCTGTTCCTCGTACTTTTTCTTAATTTGTTCCCATTGGGTTTTAATTTTGAAAAAGGCAAAATGTTATTTCCGGGCTCATTATATGGTCAATATCAAGGCGTCGAGGGTGAATGCATAAACGGATATATGACCTGTGATTGTGATGGATGGATTTTATTTCTTGAATGTTCAGATCCTGGAACTATTGACTGTCAGTGCATTGATCCTGTCATCATCACTCCCCCACCTGATTTTACTTGTCCGATATGTGGGCAGGATCCATGTGTATGTGGTTATTATGATCCATGCTCTTATGGTTCGCCAGATTATTCAGACTGTGCTTGCCTTGGGATTAATTGCGACTATGGCGGATGCGATCCAAGTTCTCCATATTATGATGAATGTACTTGTCTTGGCATAAATTGTGATGATGGGGGTGGAGATGGAAGTAGCGGCGATGATCCTACAGATCCACCAGATGATGGCACAAATGATGGAACCTATAATTTTGATACATCGACTTTGACTCCAGAAGAGAACAGTCTCTTTGATCAAGCTATTAATGATTTGGAAAACAATTGTTTTTTCAATAGGATGCTAAACTCACTCCAACCAATAACCATAAGGGTTGAAAGTAGCCTGCAAAGTCCTGCTACTTATAGGTCAATTGAAAATACTATTATATTTAGGTCCTCAGAAACAATTTTCGCGTATAATGCGGCAGGTGAATTATTCCATGCCTTTCAGGATACTTACTACGGAGCATATATGGATGATTTACAGCTGCTAAAAGAAACACAAAACACATACGGCACGGGGTTTACAAATATCGAATTTGAAGAAAAATTCGTTCATTTGTTTGCAGGAATTATTGGTGGAAATTCAGGATACCCATTACTAGAATCAATGGATGGTGTTGATGCTTGGATATTCGGGATTTTGGACAATAACAATGGTGAATTTCCGTCATCCTTAACCCCTGAACTATCAAGTCAATATATGGCATATATGGAAGCTTTTCGGTTATGGAATGAAAACTCTGGCGTTGAAGAAAACGAACCTTATTCGGGACCAATAGATTATTACGGAATCCCTCAGATTCCTGCTGCCATTCTTGAAATATTAATTAACTCGGATTGTCATGAAAACAATTAAAATATTATCACAGTTAGTATTAATAATACTACCCACTCTCTTGTCATGTTGTTCCATAATGAAAAGAAACGATAACGAAAGTTACAAAACTCAATGTTTGGACAAGATTGACCTTATCCAAGCAAAGGCCGACAGTACTTATTACCTTTATCACTTACAAAGTGACACATTATTTATCGGGCAGAAGTACCCCCCAGAAAAAAGTACGATGAACCCTTATGAATCTTTGTCTTCATCAGATGCAGTTCGGGAAGACATTGAAACAAATGAAATAATAAAAGCTTGTATTAGTCCTGAGGACTTTGATTCATTTGTTGATAATCATGTTGGTCTTCTAATTTACATGTACATGGATTCTTCAGGAACAGTAAAAGAAGTCGAGATTAAGATGAATAAACGATATGCAAACTTAGTTGGTGATGAATACATTCAATGTATTTGTGAAGGATTAAAAGGATTGAAAAAGACAATCCCAGCAGCCTTCAAGGACTTTCCGTATTATAAAATGGGCCATTCTTTCTTTTTCAAGTAGGGTTTAATATCCTGATTGTTTTGAAACAGCATAATTTAATAGTAAGATTAAGTCTCATTTGTGGGTTAGCCTTAGCTATCGGATGTGCTACAACAAATTCAACTAATTCAAATGAAATAAAAGTCATACCAGCAGTCAAGGTATCAGCAGAAAAGACACAAGATAGTACACATATCTTCTTTAGTCTTGATGATGATACTGTTTTTGTTGGAAAGAAGTTCCCTCCAGAGGGTGTCGATATTGAAGAGGGAACACTTATTGCCACGGATACAAATATAAGTGAGTATAATACAATCCGTGAAAAGGTTAGATCAAGCATTGACACTTTACGATATCACGACCTTAAGGTTCATAATGTATGGATAGGTTTAATTATTTACGTTGATGCGGAAGGAATAATTCGTGAAGCCCAAATAAGATTTGACAAAAAATTTGAAGGGTTTATAGATACAGAAGATTTAAAAAACATTTGTGTTAGTGTGAAGGGACTAAAATTTACAATCCCATCTCAATTCAGCCATCTGTCTTATTACAGGTTTTATCAAGGTATTCCCTTCAAGTAGAATTTCAATCTAAGTCACTCATTCATAATGCAATTATTAGTTTTTAGAACTTATTGAAAGGCATCCTGAAACCTAGAAATTACAGAATTCAAGAAAAGCACCAGCTTAAGGAAATAGAATCCTTTGATAATTCTAATTAGGAGAACAATAGGCTGGTCCAAGATGAAAAATGATGAATTAAACGGCTTATAACAGGTCGGTATATGTCATTGGCTTTCCGTACCGCGACTGGTTTTTGCGCGCCGATCCGCCTGACCGGCACACCAAAACCAGTTGGTGCTTTATCGGCCCGGCTTTGCGGCTGAAGCCGCCGGGCAAAAACCATTGCGCGGTGCGGCCCGGCCCCGCTCCCGCGGGGCACTCCCTCTTGGTGTCACGATTTTTGCCAACGCGAGAATAAACAAATAACATCGTAATCCTGCATCGCACCACGAGTGCAAAAACACGCGCCACCGCGACTCTGCGCCAACGTCACATACCGCCGAACGTTACAAGCAAGCCGAAAAAAAAGACACAGACACAATGACAATGAAATTTTTGCTGCATAAAGACAAAGAAGAAAAGGAAAACCCAGCCCACAAAAGCAAGAGTGTGGCTGCACTTCCCTGCATCCGTCCCTTCGCAGCCACACACATGCTTTTTTTGCCGACCCGCTCACCGCAAATAATGAATCTTAAAACTTTAATGATATGACACTACTTGAATCAATTAACAAACTTGTCGATAATGTGAACATTACAGACAGACAAGAAGAAAACATTAAGAATTCTTTGTCGAATTTAGAAACTCATTTGAAAAATTCAGATAATAAACTTTTTGTAAAAGAATGCTTTACAAGTGGTTCATGGGAAAGGGATACAATAATCCGACCATTGAATGATGTTGATTTATTTGCTGTATTGGACTTTGAGGAATGGAAAGATGAATACGGCAATAAACCAAATCCTCAAAGTGTATTAACAAAAATTAAAAACTATTTGAATGACCAGAATGATTACAAAGACAAAGTAAAGCAAGATAGACCATGCGTTACAATTCATTTGAGTGATAAAGATTTTGATGTTTTACCAAGTTTTGAAATTTCTGGTGGTGGTTATTATATACCTAACTTTGATTTAAAATCTTGGACTACTTCTTATCCAAAAATGTTAGCAAAAGACCTTGATGATACTCATAGATTACGAGATTATAAACTGAAACAAATAATCAGAGTTGTAAAATACTGGAACCGCGATTTTAATGGTAAAACTATTCCATCTTACCACATTGAGGAAATTGCAATAAATATCTTCAAGATGAACACCTTTACAAACTTTGAAGAAGGGATAAGAAAATGGTTTGAAAATGTTGAATATAATATGCAATCAATTAAATTCAAATCAAATGATGAATATGAGTCTTCTTTGAAAAAAGCAAAAAAAGTAAAAGATAAATTGAAAGAAGCGAATAAATTTTATACCGACAAAAATGAAGTTGAAGCAAAAAAGATATGGAAAGATGTTTTTGGTAAAGAGTTTCCAACTGTAGATGAAGAGGAAGCAAAAAATATATCTAAATCATTGACTGAAGGTACATTAAAATATTCAAGCACAGCAGGAATTTCGACCGCAGTTGGAAGTAGTTTATCAGCATCTAAAGGTTTTTATGGGGAGTTTAGATAAGATTGTGTAAACGCTAACTGAGAGGTAGCTTTCCCAACACAAAAATTGGGAAAGCGAACCTCGGAAGATTATTAATTTTTAATTTTATTCAGTTAGCGATGAAAAAGAAACTTGACATTCCGAAAGACTTCTGGAAAGATTTTAAAGACCGGAAGGACTTTGATGATTTCTTCAGTGATTTATTCAAAGAAGGAGTCAACCAGATGCTCAAAGCCGAGATGACAGATCATTTGGGCTATGAAAAACACTCTAAAGAAGGGGATAACAGCGGTAACTCACGTAATGGAGATTATACCAAGACCCTTAAAACCAACCTCGGAGAGATTACTGTAAATGTTCCCAGGGATCGTAACGGTGAGTTTGATCCCAAGGTCGTTCCGAAGCACGAGAGCCGGTTGTCTGACGATATTGCTGAAGTAATCATTGGTCTGTACTCCCGGGGTATGAGCACCACCGATATCCAGGAGCAGATTGAACAGATCTATGGGGTACAGGTCGATTCCAGCAGCGTGTCCAATATTACCAACTCATTGATGGAGGCGATTAAGGAATGACAGAATCGCCCTCTTGAAGAAGTCTATTTCGTGGTTTGGATGGACGGCATATCGATTAAAATCCGGCATAACGGAAAGGTTATTAATAAGACGGTCTATCTGGTTATTGGGCTTACACAGGAAGGTAAAAAGCAGGTACTGGGCATGTGGATTTCAGAGACCGAGAGTGCTTCGTTCTGGATGAGTGTTTTAACCGATCTGAAGGCTCGTGGCGTCAAAGACATCCTGATTGCCAGCACGGATAATCTTAATGGGTTTACGGAGGCAATCAAGGGGGTGTTCCCATTGGCTGACACCCAGCTTTGCCTTGTCCATCAGGTTCGCAACTCCCTCAGATATGTGGTCTGGAAAGAGAAGAAAGAATTTGCGACAGATATGAAGGAAATCTATCATGCCGCTACACTTCAGGCGGCAGAACAGGCTCTTGATAAATTTGAAAAGAAGTGGAACCATAAATACGCATATGCTGTCAGATCCTGGAGAAATAACTGGGAAGAATTAACCCAGTTCTTCGACTATCCTCTGGAAATCAGGAAAATAGTTTATACCACTAATGTTATCGAAAGCCTGAACCGAGGGATCAGAAAGTACACGAAAACCAAGTCTCTCTTCCCTCACGATCAGGCAGCTCTCAAGGCTGTTTACCTGGCTATTACCAATATCGAGAAAAAATGGACCATGCCCATCCGGGACTGGGGTATGATCTTGCAGCAATTTTTGATTAAATTTGAAGATAGATGCAGAATTTAAAAACAGGCGTTTACACAAAGTATTCTAAAGACTCTTTTTATGGGGATGAAGTTCTTTAATAAGCATAAACCAAATGTATCTGCACAAATTGGGGCGATGAAATCGAAGTACCCTCAATTTAAAGCAAAGCATTTGTCTAATGAAACTGTTACGTTTATTGGAGATTTAATGATTAAGCCAGAGTTACCCATTTATTCTGTAAGCGTTGAATATAGAGGAACATTATCACCTAGAGTTCGTGTAATAGAACCAAAACTTGTTGATAAACCACCTCATTTTTACAAAAATACTGAATGTCTTTGTTTGTACCATTCAGATGATTTTAAATGGGATTGCAGAAAACTTGTTGCAAAGGAAATAATGTCATGGACTATTGCTTGGCTATACTTTTACGAAGCATGGTTGCAAACTGGAAAATGGCTTGGTCCCGAATCGCATCATACACCAAATACAATTAAAGAAGATAAAGATGAGTAGAATAGTTCCATTTGATAGCAATTACACAACCGTCAGAAAATTTGAAAAGACGGCTTTTTATTGTCTTTTATTTTCTGCAATTGCTATTATATACCTGTGGTTAATACTTAAAGTTGAACCACTAATCTCATTTAAAATTAGCTCAGCAACGACTATTGATTTGGTAAAAGTGCTTAGTTACGAGTTGTGCAACTTTTTTTCTGTAAAATTATCAAGCCACGGTTATTTTTTTCTCTTTCATAGTGTTTGACTCAACAGCAGGAGCGCGCTCCTGCTGTTGAGTCTGGTTCTCAGTCTCAAACTCCCATAATAAATCCATTCTCAAATATATCTTCCCATAAGCCCAGTCCTCATGCCATTCCTTCAATAATGCGGTATACAGCCGCCGGCAGCTCTCCGGATTAGGGAAGATCCTTATTACTTTACTCCTACGCTTGAGCTCCTGGTTCACACGCTCTATCATATTGGAAGTCCGTAGGCGTTTATGATGCTCCCATGGTGCAGCCTGGTATACTCCCAGAGTCTCCCAGGCATGTTCTGACACAAAATCAGCCAGATGTGGATACTTCTCACGATAATCATCGGCAATCTTATCCAAAACCGCTCTGGCATCTTCATACTCTTTGCAGTCCCAGGCCGTCTGTAGCCTGTGGTAGAGATCATCACGCTTACTCCTGGGTGCATGGTCCATTACATTAACCGTAAAGTGACGCTGACAACGCTGCCATACAGCACCGGGGTAATACTTTTTAATCGCCGGATGAATCCCCGGGTGATCATCACTGGTAAACAGCCTGACACCCCGTAAGCCACGCTCTTTTAATCCACCGATAAAACGCTCCCATGAATCACCGCTCTCTGACCAGGCGGTATCCATACCCAGAACATGGCGATGGCCCTCAGAATCGATCCCAAGGGCTATCAGACAGGCAATGTCAATGATCTTGCTATCTACCCGGCAACTCTCGTAACGGGCATCAACAACAACATATGGATATTCTTTGGTAAAGGACCTTTCTCTCCAATACTCCAGCTCTGCATCCAGAGTGGCCGAAAACCGACTGATCGAGGCAGAGGAGAACTCTTTACCCATTAACTGCTCGGTAATCATCTTCATCTTGCGGGTTGATACTCCCTGCAAGTAGGCTTCAGCAAGGGCCAGAACCAAAGCCTTCTCACTACGCTGATAGCGCTCCAAAATGGAAGGATAAAACGCTCCATCACGGGTCTGAGGTACCTGTAATGCCAACGTCCCAACGCGAGTATACAGCGTCCTGGATTTAAAACCATTACGCTGGCTGCGCCGGTCTTCGCCACGTTCGTAGTTGCCTACTCCAATATGTTCATCACGCTCCAGTTCCATTAAGTTTTGTATACCTAATCGGACAATCTCACTAATAAGGTTCTCACCCTGATAATTGATCAGCTCTGAAAGCAGATCATCTGAATTCTTCTTCGTAAATTGCTCACGTTCTTTGAAAGTCATGGTTGTAAGTTTTTTTGGTTTGTACTTTAAAACTAGTAAATCAACCGTGACTTTCTTTTGTTTACTCCATTATTCCAATTTTACAGAAACAAAGATACGTAGCGTAGTTACGTTTCAATGATTGGATATATTGGTCTTTCAAGTGTTGCAAAGTATTTATTTTATTCGGCTGAAACAGTAAAACGAGGTGATTTAATTGACAACTCATTTGGGACGTGTTATTCTGATTGCAATACCGAAGGATATTATAATAATGAAGACATACCTTATGGTGTAAAGAAATTAGCATTAAATACCTATGAAAGCAGTTTCCATACAGAACAGACGTTGAGAAAAATGCTCTTTAGGTATGCAATGAAAATGCTTATATTTTCAATTCCCTTTTTGATTTCGATTTTTTCAATTGGTGGTAGTGATATTGTAAGATTGCTTTTTGAGATTAGTATTCCCCTAATAATGTTATCTCAATTTTTTATTTTAATAGTATACTACACTGGCGTTAAAAGTGTTAATGAGTGCTTTAAAATTGAATTAATTAATATTGGAAATAAAACCATTGAAATTAAAGATAATGCAAGATTGTTAAAGCCTGTTTTAGATTATTACAATATAAAATCATGGGCAACTACAAACCTAGACAGTAAAATTTTTAAAAATCATAACGAGCAAATTTCAGAACTATGGCAGAAAAGAAAAGAGAAACTGAAATTAGTTTAGTACTTTGTATTATTATTTAAACAGATATTTTGAATGAGCAGTAAATATAAAAAACTCGAACTTTGTTGGCCTGGAAAGGATATTGAGGTTAAGCCCGAACCAAGAGTATTGATTGAAGACCCTGAAAAATCTTATGGCGAAGCTGATAGCGAAAACATGCTCATACATGCTGATAATCTTCTTGCATTGAAAGCATTGGAACAAAACTTTTCTGGCAAAATTAAATGTGTTTACATCGACCCACCTTATAATACTGGTAACGCTTTTGAGCATTACGATGATGGCCTTGAACACAGCACTTGGCTTAATTTAATGAAACCACGTTTAGAGTTGCTTTATAAATTATTGTCGAATGATGGAAGTATTTGGATTTCTATTGACGATGATGAGAGTCACTATTTAAAGGTATTTTGTGATGAAGTTTTTGGCAGAAAAAATTTTGTAACAAATGTTATTTGGGAAAAGAAATTTTCACCTCAAAACGATGCAAAATGGTTAAGTGATAGCCATGACCATATTCTTGTTTATGCAAAAAATAAAGATATATGGCGTCCAAACTTATTACCTCGAACTGAAGAAATGAACAACAGATATAAAAACCCAGATAACGACCCAAGAGGAGTTTGGACATCATCTGATTTAACTGTAAAAACTTATTCCGAAAGTACAGACTATCCAATAAAACTACCAAGTGGAAAAGTTGTAAAACCTACACAATCTAGATGCTGGTCTGTTTCAAAAGAAAAATTCGATGACTTAGTAAAAGATAATCGCATTTGGTTTGGAGAAAACGGTAATAACATGCCTCGAATGAAAAGATTTTTAAACGAAGTACAAGCTGGGGCAGTTAGTAAAACAATTTGGTTTAGAACTGAAGTTGGAGACAATCAGGAAGCAAAAAAAGAAGTAAAATCCTTTGAAAACGATAACGTTTTTACAACTCCAAAACCAGAAAGATTAATACAGCGTATCATTCAACTTGCTTCTAACGAGGATGATATTGTTTTAGACAGTTTTCTTGGTAGTGGCACAACTTCGGCAGTTGCTCACAAAATGAGTCGTAAATGGATTGGAATTGAATTGGGAAACCATGCAAACACCCATTGTTTACCCCGGTTAAAGGCAGTTTGTGATGGCACAGACCAAGGCGGAATTTCTAAAACACATAAATGGAAAGGTGGCGGGGGTTTTAAATTCTATAATCTTGCACCAAGTTTACTAAACAAGGATAAATACAATCAATGGGTAATAAATCCAAATTACAACGCTGATTTGCTTGCAGCAGCAATGGCAAGGCAGGAAGGTTTTTCATATTCGCCTGACGAAAGTGTTTTATGGAAGCAAGGGTTTGCAACAGAAAATCATTTTATTTTCACAACCACAAATACAATTACGTGTGATGTAGTAGAGCAAATTCTCAGCGAAATGAAACCTGACGAAAGTTTGCGTATTTGCTGTACTGCCTTTATTGAAGGTTGCAATGAAATAAGCAATAGAATTGAAATCAAAAAAATTCCTGAAGTGCTTCTCGGTAAATGCGAGTTTGGGAAAGAGGACTATTGCACCGATACAAACATTATCAATATGCCTGCCGACCCTGACAAACCGGATTTTATTCCTTCGTATGTAAAACCTGATGTAAAACCCGAACCGGCAAAAATTAAGAAAGACACACCAACGCAAACGAAATTATTGTTTTAGAATATGAGCAAAACAACTGACTATATAAGCAATACAATGAGTTTAAGAGAACCTCTTAAACAATCACTTGAGTTATTGGATTCGCTAATTGTAAAAGCTGACCTTATTGGAAATTCTAAGGCAGAGAAGAAAATCGAATCAATAAAAAAAGATTGCTCATTATTTGAAGAATTTGAACGAGCTTTTCCATCTGTTTGTTTTTCAATTGCCACTGGTATTGGCAAGACAAGGCTAATGGGGGCTTTTGTAACATATTTGGTGAAAGAAAAAGGAATCAAAAACTTTTTTATTTTATCTCCAAACATTACTATTTACGACAAACTCAAAGATGATTTTGGTAATAAAGGAGCAGAAAAGTATGTTTTTAAAGGGCTGCCAGATATTTCCAACAATGCAGTAATTATTACAGGCGAAGATTACGAAACAAAGGGAATAAAAGCATCAGAAGATTCTATACAAATCAACATGTTTAATATTGGTAAAATTAACGCTGATGTAAAAACCACAACAAAAGACGGCAGAACATTACCCCCAAGAATAAAACGCTTTAGAGAAACAATAGGCGACAGTTATTATAATTACTTGATGAACCTGAAAGACCTTGTAATCATCATGGACGAATCACATCGTTATCGTGGTGAAAGGGGCATGGAAACATTAAACGAACTCAATCCATTGCTTGGTATTGAATTAACTGCAACGCCAATCGATGCAAGTACAAATCAGCGTTTTAAAAATGTTGTTTTTGAATATGGTTTGGCAGATGCTTTAAAAGATGGCAAATACATAAAGAATCCTGCTGTTGTTACTCGTGCAGATACCGATTTTAAAGGCATGAAAGATGACGAAATTGAAAAGCTGAAACTGAAAGATGCTATTCAAATGCACCGTGATACAAAAATTGCAATTCAAAACTATGTAGCCGATAATGATTTTAACACTGTAAAACCTACAATCCTTGTTTCTTGTAAAGATACAACACACGCAAAAAGTATTTTTGAATATGTTACTTCTGATGAGTTTTATGATGGCGAATTTAAAGGCAAAGCATTACAAATTGATTCAACAAGTAAAACAGATGAACAAGTAGAACAATTGCTAACCCTTGAAAAACCTGACAACAACATTGAAATTGTTATTCACGTTGACATGCTGAAAGAAGGTTGGGACGTTTCAAATTTATATACTATTGTTCCACTACGAGCAGCAAACGCATTAACACTAATTGAACAAACTATTGGTAGAGGTTTGCGTTTGCCATTTGGTGGTAAAAGAACTGGCGTTGAAAAAGTAGATTTACTTTCAATAATGATGCACGATAAATTTCAGGAAGTTGTTGATGCAGCAAAAGACAAAAATTCACTTTTATATTCAATAGGTAAAATTCAACTCACAAAATCTGACTTAACATCAAAGAAGGTAACAGTTGAATCTAAAACAAAAGATATAGTTGAACTTGAAGAAGAAGAGAAAAAAATATCACAGATTAAAGACAAAGAAATTAGAAAGAAAGCAGAATCACAGCATAAAGCAAAGGTTATTGTTAATACTGTAATCCGTAACACTATTTCAAATAAACTCATTCAAACTCCTAGTGAATTAAGCAATGCAAAGGTTAAAGAAAAAGCCATATCAGAAATTAAGGAGAGAATTAAAACTGAACATGCGGACTTGACGCCCAAAGAACAAGTTGCTATGGCAAATGAAGCTGAAATAGCTTACAAATCGGCAGTTGAAAACCTTATTAAAAATAACATTCTTATTCCCAATATTAAAATCACAATTTCAGAAAACAAAGGCATTATCAAAGACTTTAATTTAGACACCAAAAAGTTTTCAGAAAATATATTGCAACAGGAATTTGAATTGATACGTGAAACCATTTATGACCATAAGCAAGATAAAATTAAAATACAGGCTCAAACGCTTGATTTGCCTGAGTATAATATTTTGGAATTACTAAAGAAAAAATCGGAAATTGATTATGAAAATAATTCTGATGTTTTATACAAACTATGCGGGCAGGCAGTAGCAGCAATTAAAGCATCATTAAAAAAGCCCGAAACACTTGGCGACACAATTTTAATGTATCGTGAATTGATTGCAAATAAAATCTATGAGCAAGTAAAAACAAATATTACAATTGAGATTACCGCTAAATCAAAGCCAGAAGCAGAGCCATACAGTTTAATTTTGCCTTGGAATTATTCAAAGGAAAAAGACGATGAGATATTGAATTTCAAAGAAACAGTAAGTCCAAAACTATTAACATCAAAGGTTTTCAACGGCTTTACGAAATCTTGTCATGACAAATACAAATTTGATTCAATTCCTGAAAAGAGATTCTCGGAAATAATTGAAAATGCAAACGAAGTAATAAAATGGCTTCGGCCTGCATCGAAACAGTTCAATATTTGGTACAACAATAATTCGGACAGATACGTCCCTGACTTTGTTGCGGAAACTGTAAACACCATTTATTTGATTGAGATTAAAGCAGAAAATGAACTTGAAGACAGAATTGTAAAAATGAAAGAGGAAGCAGCAATCAATTATTGTAAAAATGCGACTGAAATAAACAAATCTAGAAAAGAAAAAGCATGGAAATATGCTCTAATTCCGCATGACAAGACAGATACGAACATGACTTTTATGAAATTGGTGACAGAATATGGAAAATAATATGCAAACGCTCCCTTCCCTTCGCTGTCAGGCACATTGGCAAAACGCACAAAGCCAACGCTACGACCAAATTTTGCCAAAGAGCCTTCCAGCCCGTCCCACACCGACACACGGACAGAAAGATAATGCAGCAAAAATTAAAGACAGAATATCGAATGACAAGAACGGCCAGCTTGTAACAGGCGGTATATTTTATTGCCGAGACAGTGGTTATTTCAGCGTTTCAGCATTTAATAAACTTTCGTGTAACTTGACAGTGACGTGCTTCGAAATCGGCAACAAAAACATACCGCCAAACCGTTAGTAACAATAGCGGCTCAGATACCTAATAAAGAGGTTAAGTACTCCAATTGTGATGAATTGGAGCCGCAGC
>MWEH01000201.1 GCA_002070965.1 Firmicutes bacterium ADurb.Bin080
TTTTAGTGTGCTTTTAATTCACATATGTATTTTATCGTTGGCAATTCATCCCACGACTAAAGTCACAGGTGTTCTTGCTATATTGAATAAAAAAAGCGCCATCTAAAATGACGCTTAATCGATAAAATTATTTGGCTTTTTTCGGCTAGTCTAGGTGGGTTAACCCCTTTTTCTTCTTTTGAGAACTATCCAGGATTTAAGAAAAATCATGTTATTCTAAAAACAACTTAAAGTCGTCCTCTACCGTTCCAATACCAGATAACCCAAACTTTTCAATTATGACCTTTGCAACAGTTGGGCTTAAAAACCCAGGAAGTGTAGGCCCTAAGTGAATGTTTCTAATTCCTAAATATAGTAAGGACAAAAGTACTATTACTGCTTTTTGTTCATACCAAGCAATATTGAATGCTAACGGCAAATCATTTACATCTTTTAACCCAAAGGCTTCTTTTAAAGCCAATGCTATTAAGACCAGGGAATAAGAGTCGTTGCATTGCCCAGCATCTAGAACTCTTGGAATACCATTAATATCCCCCAAATTCAGCTTATTGTATCTATACTTTGCACAACCCGCAGTAAGGATTACTGTATCTTTTGGTAGCGCTTCCGCAAATTTTGTATAGTAATCACGGGATTTCATTCTTCCGTCACATCCTGCCATTACGAAAAATTTCTTGATTGCTCCCGATTTAACCGCTTCGATTACTTTGTCGGCAAGGGCTAAAGTTTGGTTATGGGCAAATCCCCCTATTATCTCGCCTTTTTCTATTTCTTCTGGAGCCGGCAGGGTTTTTGCCATAGCAATAATTTCTGAAAAGTCTTTTTTACCATCTTTTCCAGCAATAATATGTTTACATCCTGGGTATCCGGTTGAACCGGTTGTAAATATTCTTGATCTGATTTCTTCGCTTCTTGGAGGAACGATACAGTTTGTAGTAAATAATATTGGCCCATGAAATGGTCCGAATTCGTCAACCTGCTTCCACCATGCATTTCCATAGTTCCCGACAAAATTATCATACTTTTTAAAGAATGGGTAATAATGAGCCGGCAACATTTCTCCGTGCGTGTATACATCAACTCCGGTACCTTTTGTTTGTTCTAAAAGCCTTTCTAAATCAGGCAAATCATGCCCTGAGATTAGGATAGCAGGATTTTTTCTTACACCAATATTTACTTTTGTGATTTCTGGATGTCCATATTTCCCGGTATTTGCCTTGTCAATCAACGCCATGGATTTTACTCCATATTCTCCTGTTTCTAAAACTAAAGCCACCAACTGATCAACGGTCAAATCATCTCTTAAGGTCATCGCAAGAGCTTTGTATATGAAAGCGCTTATTGAGGGATCCTTTTCCCCTATATTCTCCGCATGTTCTGTATATGCAGCCATTCCCTTCAGCCCGTAAATCACGGTATATTTAAGACTTCTTACATCCTCATTCTCTTCTGCAAGCAAGCCAATGCTAGAGGCCTTTGCAAGCATTTCTTCCCTTGTGCTTACTTTATATGTCACGGCATCGTGAGGGGATGCATATTTCGTTTTCGCATATAGTTCATCCCTTATTTTCAAAAGATCTTTTATCGCTGAAACGATAGCAACATCATCAAAATTTGCATTTGTGATGGTCATAAATAACCCGTTTAGTACTTTGTAGTTTACTTCGGGCATCGATTCTACCGCTAATTTGCCCTTCACAACAGTTTCACCTATTCCCCTTAGCGTATAGATTAATAAATCCTGAAGGTTGGCGACCTCTTCGGTCTTTCCACATACTCCCCTGATATTACAACCGGTGTTTCTTGCCGTTTCTTGACATTGATAACAAAACATTCCCATACTATTTCTCCTTTAATCTTATTATTATTAAGTTTACAAGGTGGTATAAATATAGTCAATACCACCATAGTTTTCCAATTTTCCTATTTGCTCATTTGAACAGGTCTTTGCGGGGCAGGAGCTTTAACAACGGTTAACTCCAATACCTCAGAGTGTTCATTTCTGGCGTTCATTTCGATGCCATTTGGAATATTAATTATGGTTCCTTTTTCATAAACCTGGGCCGGATTATCCGCTAAACTAATTGTCAATGTTCCTCTCACGACAAACATATATACATTTGAATTAGTTCTATGCAATGGTAGTCCCTGGCCGGCTGGGAGTATCATATGGTTATAATGAACGTTCTCATCATTAATAACTATTTCTATAACTTTATTGTCCCCACCAGTTACTTTGTATACTTTCTCTAACATTTTATTTCTCCTTTTTTTCTCTTTTAATTACATGAAAATACTTTTAGCAATCTTCTTTTATTGCTCCGGTTGGGCAAGAATCTTTTGCCTCTTCTCCCTCACCTTCACTATATGCTTCAGCAATTCCATCATCTTTAATTTTAAAGACCTCCGGATTCAACTCAGCACAAAGGCCACAACCGATGCAAGCAGCTTCATCAACACAATATTTCATTTTTTACCTCCATAATCTTTATTTCCAAGGTTATCTTTCTCTCTAATCTAGAATTCTCCCGTCCGAACTAATTGTTACTATCTGCCAGGGAAGAAATTTTCCACTAGCCATCAATGCTTTCTTTACTGCATTTTCAATTCCTCCACAGCAAGGGACCTCCATCCTTACAACTGTAACACTCTTTATGGTGTTGTTTTTTATAATCTCGGTCAATTTTTCGGAGTAATCTACCATATCTAGCTTTGGGCATCCTATCAATGTTATTTTGTTTTTCTTGAACTTCTCATCACTAAAGTGTTGAGATTCCTACTTCATAGACTTCGTATTCTCCATCTCCATAGGCGTAACT
>MWEH01000202.1 GCA_002070965.1 Firmicutes bacterium ADurb.Bin080
TTTACCCTTTTTTTTGCATTTATGCCAAAAAATCTAGCACTATCTTAAATTTTGCATTTACTTTGAGAATTAACAGAATATTTACTTTTAATGTTTCCCCTTCAAAATGGCTGTTTTTTGAAGTTTTCGACTATATATTTTTGCATCAGTTTATAGCAATATGTTTTATTAGAATCATAAACTTAGCTTGAAAAAATGTTCTTGAAGATAAAGGACCGGATTACCTATGAAACGGTTGTTTTTTATTGACTTTATATTGTATCAGTTGTATTATTTAAGAAGCATTTTATTCGGTTTGGCCAACGCACAATCGTTGACTGGGAGTTGAAGATGATTTATACACCAGCGGCCGAAAACGGCTCGTCTCTTGGCGAGATAATGAAAAAGGCAGTTCTGCCTGATAATGTAAGTTTTCTAGGATTACAGGTTAACCCCAGTTTTTATTCCGCGCTCATTGTTACAGCTGCAGTTTTGTTTTTTTGTCTTATCCTTCGTATTTTTTTTATTCCAAAAATGAAAAAAATTCCCGGGAAAGGACAAGTGATATTGGAAAAAGCTGTATCATTTTTTTCTAACCTCGCATCTTCAAATAGTCCTGGTAGCAACCGTTTTTTGGGAGCGTATATTTTTAGCGCAGCAATTTTTGTCTTCTTTGGAACAATGATTGAATTACTTGGTTTAAGAGCAGTACTGGTTGATATCAACGCCTGTATTGCAATCGCAATTTGCTCCTTTGGAACAATCCTCGCTGGAGGAATGAAGTCCAATGGTCCAAAAGGTGTCCTTCATGCGCTAAAAGACTTTTCGCTTCCCCTTTCCATGTCCTTTCGTCTTTTCGGAAGCATGCTAAGCGGATTATTGATTACTGACTTGGTCTATGAGTTTATTGCGCTTTCTTTTGTCGTCCCAATTTTCGTAGGAATAATATTTACAATCTTTCACGCAATTGTCCAAACCTACGTATTGACTCTTTTGACTTCAATGTTCTATGGAAGCGCCTCAGAAGTAATACATCAGACCAAGCCCCCTAAGAAAGCTAATAAAAAAATTAAAAGAATACAACCAGAAAATATTACAAATCAAAAAGAACAACCAAAAGATACTCTACCTATATCATATTAACTAAAAACAATCTATTCGAAAAATAAACTCAAATTATTAAATAACTAGTCCTTTGGAGGTAATTATGAACACAATTTTTACAGTCGCTGCTCTCGAACTTAAGGCTATATATGCTCTCGCAGCAGGAATATCCATTGCAGTCGTTGGAGTCGCTGCAGCCATAGGTATGGCTATGGTTATAGGAAAGGCTTTGGATGGAATCGCTAGGCAACCGGAGGCGGATGGAAAGATTAGATCATCCCTAATTCTCGGTCTGATCTTTATCGAAACCGTAATAATATACGTATTACTTATTTCTGTCTTGTTAGTTATCAACGTTTTATAGAGGTATATAATGAGCATTTTGTTATCCGGAAACCTGCCTCTGGGACTGGACGGTATTAAAATACTTCTCCACCTTTTGAATTTTCTCCTTTTGCTCGGGGGAGTCACTTTCTTAGTCTATAAACCTGTAAAAAAGTTCATAGAGAAAAGGCAAAATGAAATAATACAACAGTATAAAAACAATGAGCGAGCAAAAGCTGAAGCTGAAAAACTTCATTCTGAATATTTAGAAAAATTAGCAAAAGCTGAAAGTGAAATCATGATACAACGTTCTGAAGCCGAAAGAGCCAACCATATTATTAAAGAAAATGCTGTTTCCGAAGCCTCTCAAAAGGCAGAAGAAATAATTAGCCGAGCGGAGATTGAATCACAAGAAATCAAAAGAGAAACCATTAGCGGCATTAAAAATAAGGTTGCAGATGTTGCTGTGACAATCGCAGAAGCCTTGCTCGAAAGAGAAATAAGCTCTGAAGAAAATGAACAGATAATAGACAAATGCATTAATGAATGGACACAGAACGATTAACAAACCACACTAACATCATAAATTAAGAGCTTGTGCTTAGGAATAAGAAAATGAGAAAACTGACAATAACGACAAGTAAAGAATTATCTCTTGAGAAAAAAGCTGACATCGAAGGTAAGCTAAGAAAAAAGTATGGGGAAATTCTTACTATATATCGAGTTGATGAAGCTATTGTTGGCGGAATCATAGTTTTTGATGGAGAAATTGCTTACGATGGCTCAATAAAAACACAACTATCTAAACTTAAAGAAAAGTTTGTTTCCGAACTTGAAAGTCAATAATAATATCTCTTAGAAAATACTTTGTTCTAAGCAAATTTTTAAATATTAATTCTTAAAAAAGCTACAACTCTAAAGGTTAAAAAATGAAAAATAGTCATGAACCCTCTGAAATAATTAGAACAATGCTAAAAGAAACAGGTGCCTTCAAAAAGGAATCTGATGTTCGCCCTGCAGGAAGAGTCTTATCATCCTATGATGGAGTGGTTATGATCGAAGGTCTTCTGGATGTAAAAAATGGTGAGCTGTTACAAATTTCTGGAGATAATTATGCGATTGCTTTAAATCTGGAAACAGATGTAACTGGAGCGATTTTATTATCCTCTTCAAACGATATTGCCCCTGGAGAAATTGTTTATTCTACAGGAGAAATAATTAAAGTGCCTTCCGGAGATAATCTGTTAGGTAGAGTAATTGACCCTCTTGGGAACCCTATTGACGGAAAAGGAATTATCCAAGCATCCAGCTACAGAGATATTGAAAGCCCCGCCCCTGCCATATTTGACCGGGCGAAAGTCGATGAGCCATTATACACGGGAATTAAAGCAATTGATGTAATGATTCCAATCGGGAAAGGTCAAAGAGAACTGATAATAGGTGACAGACAAACAGGAAAAACAGCGATAGCAATTGATGCCATCGTAAATCAAAAGGGTAAGGATGTAATTTGTGTATATGTCGCAATAGGACAAAAAACCTCTTCTGTTGCTCGAGTCATAAAAGATTTATCCCAGCAAGGAGCTATGGACTACACCATAATCGTAAGTTCAACTGCTGGTCAGCCTGCTCCCCTTCAGTACCTTACTCCTTATACAGGTACTGCGGTTGCGGAAGACTTCATGTATAGAGGGAAGGATGTACTAATCGTTTATGATGATTTATCAAAGCATGCGGTAGCTTACCGAACAATATCACTTTTGCTAAAAAGACCTTCTGGAAGGGAAGCTTATCCGGGAGACATTTTTTATATTCATTCCCGTCTCTTAGAAAGAAGCGCAAAACTTTCCCACAGAATTGGAGGAGGATCCCTAACTGCTCTGCCAATCGTTGAAACATTAGATGGAGATATATCCTCATACATACCAACAAATGTAATTTCTATTACTGATGGCCAGATATATTTGGAAAGCGACCTTTTTAATTCAGGGCTTAGGCCAGCGATTAATGTTGGACTATCTGTCTCTAGAGTAGGTGGGGTTGCCCAAAGCAAGGCCATGCGCAGAGTAAGCGGTAAGATCCGCTTAAACTTGGCCCAATATCGTGAGATGTTGGTTTTTGCCCGTTTTGATGCAGATTTGGATGAAACAACTAAGGATATATTAAAACATGGTGCGGTACTAACTGAAGCCCTAAAACAAATACAATTTCGGCCTGTATCAATGACCGACATGGTAATAGAGTTTTTAATACTTCAGAATAATCTTCTCGATAATGTTAACCCCAAAAACGTGGACAGCATATTAACGAACTTTCTCCAGTTTTTTAAGAATAAATCAAGTAGTAAGATATATGATCGCATTTCTACTTATAAGGAGCTCTCCCAAGATGATTCTCAGTGTATACTCGACGAATTCAAAAATTATATTACGGGGCTAAGAATCTGATCTTCCTTAAAAACACTTGAATGCAAATCTTAGAACCCTTGCCCTATTTCTTATATAACCTTAATACCATTAGTAACTAGTTGGAAAACAATATGAACACAAAAGATCTAAAGCGAAGAATTACTGGAGTAAGAGAAACTGCAAAAATTACTAACGCAGTATACTTGATTTCTGCTTCTAAGATGCGTAGAGCAAAAGAAAACTTTTTGTCAGCTAATCTTTTCTTAGATGAGGTTCGTGAAGCCGCAAAACACCTTATGTCTTCAAAATGTGCAACTAGCCATCCTTTTTTCCAGCAAAGAGAGGGTAATAGAGTCGCATATGTGATTATAGGTGGAGATAAAGGACTTTGCGGGGATTATAATCAGCTGATAATCAACGCATCCGATTTATCAATGAAAAATAAAAAAGTCACAAATCTTTTTGCTGTAGGAACGGTAATAAAGGATTATTACGATAAAAAAGAGGGTATAGACGTCAATAATTCATATGTTCACATATTCCCTGATCCAATCCCCGAAGATGCTCGAGCTATAGCGGATGATCTGTGCTCTGACTTCATAGAGCAGAAGATGGATAAAGCGTATATCATTTTCACCAAAGCAGACAAACTTTCACAACAAAAAATAACCATAAAAAAAATATTACCTTTGGATATCTTGGACACCAGTGAAGAAGTTTTATTTCTTTCTGAAGATAATTCCTTTGATAACATTTTAAAACAATATGTCTGGGCAAGAATTTATCAAGCGATATGCTCTTCGTCATACGCAGAAAACTATAAGAGAATGGTTAGTATGCAAGAGGCAACAACTAATGCTGGAAGGATAATTGATGACCTTCAAAAAACCTACAATCAGGAAAGACAGGAATCTATTACAAATGCTTTATTGGATGCAACTACAGCTCATATGAGCAGAAATTATTGATAAACAGGAAGTAAATATGTTAAATAAAAAACTTGATGGCGTTATAGTTCAGATTATCAGTTCAGTTGTAGATGTTAAATTTCCAACCCATTTGCCTATGCAAAATGAACTCTTGATCGTTGATTCAGGGGATAGAAAAGTAAAAATTGAGGTTATGAACCACATAGATGATTCCACCGTAAGATGTATTTCGCTAGAACCAACAGAAGGATTAAGCCGCGGCATGCATGTTACAGCAACTGGAGAAACAATAAAAGTGCCGGTTGGGAATATTACTTTAGGAAGAGTATTTAATGCTCTTGGAGAACCGATAGATAACAAGGGAGCAGTAGAAGGTTTAACACGTTCTATTTATCGAGAAGCACCCTCACTGACAGAACAGAATCCTAATACCGAGATATTTGAAACCGGAATTAAGGTTATTGATTTGCTTACACCTTATGCCAAGGGTGGGAAAATTGGATTATTTGGCGGAGCTGGGGTTGGAAAAACGGTATTGATCTTAGAGCTTATCCACAACATAACAAATCACCATGGGGGAAGATCAATTTTCACTGGGGTTGGAGAAAGAAGCAGAGAAGGATATGAGATGATCCAAGAGATGACCGAAGCAAGAACCCTTCAGAACACAGCTTTGGTTTTTGGACAAATGAACGAGTCGCCCGGGGCTCGAATGAGAGCAGCATTTACTGGATTAACTATGGCAGAATACTTCCGAGATGTTCAAAAACAAGATGTCCTTCTTTTTATAGACAATATTTTTAGATTTATCCAAGCTGGGAGTGAAATATCTGCTCTTCTTGGAAGAATGCCTTCTGCAGTAGGATATCAGCCTACTTTGAGCACTGAACTAGGAGCACTTGAAGAAAGGATTTGCAACACCCAAAAGGGTTCTATTACTTCTATTCAAGCGGTATATGTACCTGCAGATGATCTTACTGATCCAGCGCCGGCAACACTTTTCGGACATTTGGACGCAATAACTGTTCTATCCCGTAAGATTGTCGAACAAGGCATCTATCCAGCTATAGACCCCCTTGAATCAACCAGCAGAATTCTTGAGCCTGAAATAGTTGGTGAAGAACACTATGAAACAGCAAAAAGAGCTCTTGAAACTCTTCAAAGATACAATGAACTCCAGGATATTATTGCAATTTTAGGGATGGATGAGCTTAACTCAGAAGATAAACTAACAGTATTTAGAGCAAGAAAACTTCAGAGATTTTTTTCTCAACCGTTTCACGTTGCTAGCGTGTATACTGGAACCCCAGGAAAATATGTTCCAGTACAGAATACTGTAAAGTGCTGTCGGGCAATCCTGGATGGAAAGACTGACAATATACCTGAAAGTCAATTCTATCTAATAGGTGATTTAACCGACATACCTGGATATAAAGATTAACAAATAAGCATTTGGTTTATTGAACTCGGAGAAAAAATGAACTTTTTCAAATTAAAGATGTTAACACCCGAAAATGTTTTATTTGAAGGTAATGTATCTAGCCTTAAAGTAATGTTGAATGATGGTGGGATTGAAATTCTTGCCTCTCATATTCCTTCAATTGCCTATTTATCTTCAGGAGAATGTAAAATTATTCTGGAAGATGGCTCTAAAAAAACTTTCGTTTCTCATGATGGAATATTAAACATTGAGAGATCAAGGGTTACTCTTTCAAGTGATTTCTTAGAGTGGTCAGAAAACCTTTCAGCCACAATTCAGGAAAAACAAAAACGTATCTCTTTAGAAAAAGAGAGACGGTCGGAAAGCTTTTCACAACACCAACTTGGTTCCTTAGACCTTATAAAAACATTTATTAAAAAGAATAAGGATGAAAACATTTAATTTTTTATCGAATTAGTTTTTCTTATCACTAAAATAAAACCCTGTTTCCAGGGTTTTTTATTAAGAATTTCTATTTCTTAGCCATTTGAAAAAACTATTTTGAAGTATCTCTTTTGCGCCAGATCTTTTTTTATTTTGAGATAGCTTCCCTTATCAAAGAACTCATTTTACTTCCACTAATTGGTTCAGAATCATTGTCCAATATATCTCTCGTTCTATATCCCTTCTTCAGTGTCTTATCCACAGCTTGCTCAATAGCAATTGCTTCCTCTTCCAAATTGAAAGACAACCTCAACATCATTGCAACCGAAAGAATAGTGGCAATAGGATTTGCAACGTCCTTACCGGCGATATCCGGAGCTGAGCCATGAATCGGTTCATACATTCCTTTCCCGTCATAACCTAATGAAGCGGAGGGCATCAAACCAATTGAGCCTACTATTTGTGCTGCTTCATCGGATAATATATCTCCAAATAGATTGCTTGCTACAACCACATCAAACTGCGATGGATTCTTAACAAGTTGCATAGCCATATTGTCTACTAGTACATCTGTAACTATAACTTCGGGATACTCTTTTGCTATCTTATGGACTACTTCTCTCCATAATCTTGAACTCTCAAGAACGTTTGCCTTATCTATACTGGCTACCTTTTTTGATCTCTTCATTGCAACTTCAAAAGCGGTTCTTGCTATTCTTTCAATTTCCATTTCACTATATGTTTCGGTGTCATATGCCTCTTCTCCATTAGAAGTACTTCTTCTACCTCTTTCACCGAAATAAATTCCACCGGTAAGTTCTCTTACCATAACCATATCAAATCCTTTGTCAATAATTTCACTTCTCAAAGGAGAGGCTGCTTTGAATTCTTTATGAATTTTTGCTGGACGAATGTTTGCATAAAGGCCAAGCCCTTTTCTTAATCCAAGCAAGGCTCTTTCTGGTCTTAAGTGCCCAGGCAATGTATCCCACTTGGGCCCTCCAACTGCACCAAGTAAAACACTATCAGCCTGTTGACAAATTCTAAGTGCTTCATCTGTCAGAGGCACACCATTCTTATCTATAGAAACTCCTCCGGCATCAACAAAATCATAAGAAAAAGTATGTCCGAAAACAGTTCCTACTCTATCGAGTACATCTAGTCCGCCCTTAACAATTTCTGGGCCTATTCCATCCCCCATTATTACCGCTATTTTATATTTCATTTCCTCTCCTCATGTAATTAGTAAATTTATGTAAGTGCTATTTTAGTGAAGGCATCAAACCGCCTTTTTCTATGATATTCTTTAAGAAATCCGGGAATGGAGGAAAGATTCCTTTGGTCCCTTTTGTCTTATTTATCAGGATTCCCCCATCAAAATCGATTTCCAGTTCATCTCCTTCTTCTATTTCTTGGTCAAATTCTACGATTGCAAGCCCTGTATTAATGGCATTTCTATAAAATATCCTTGCAAAGCTTTTTGCAACAACACACGATATTCCACTTTCCTTTATCGCTATTGGGGCATGTTCACGAGATGACCCGCATCCAAAATTAAAGCCGCCAACCATTATATCTCCCTTTTTTACCCTCGAAACAAAGGTCTTATCAATGTCTTCCATACAATGAGAAGCCAGTTCCTTAGGATCGGAAGTGTTCAAATATCTTGCCGGAATTATTACATCCGTATCAACATTATCCCCATATTTAATTGCTTTTCCAGTAATCTTCATAGTGCACCTCTCTTATATTTTTGAAGGATGAGTTATATACCCAGTTAAAGCAGAAGCAGCCGCAACCTCAGGGCTGCAAAGATATACTTCACTTTCAGGATGGCCCATTCTTCCCACAAAGTTTCTATTTGTGGTCGCTAAACTTCTTTCCCCTTTTGCCAAAATTCCCATATGCCCTCCAAGACAGGGGCCGCATGTAGGTGTTGATACTGCGCATCCGGCATCAACAAAAATTTTAGTAAGGCCTTTCTCAGCCATTTGCAGAAAGATCTTTTGTGTCGCGGGGATAATTAACACTCTTATTCCCTTAGCAACCTTTTTCCCTTTAATTATTTTTGCTGCCTTTTCAAAATCAGAATATCTTCCGTTCGTACATGACCCTATCACTACCTGATCAATTTTTATTTCAGAAAACTCGCTGAAGGTTTTTGTGTTTGAAGGTAGGTGGGGGAAAGCAATAGTGGACTCAACTTTTGACAAATCAATATCAATCGTTTTTTCATATTCAGCATCATCGTCTGCATTGAATATCACTGGAGCCCTTTTGCTATGATTCTTAATATATTCTAAAGTAACTTTATCAACTGGAAAAATACCATTTTTTGCACCCGCTTCAATAGCCATATTACAAATAGTAAACCGGTCATCAATACTGAGTGAAGATACTCCTTCTCCCGAAAATTCCATAGATTTATATAAAGCGCCATCGACTCCAATCATCCCAATTATATGTAAGATCACATCTTTTCCACTGACCCATTTGGATAGTTTCCCAGTAAGATTAAATCTAATAGCAGAAGGAACTTTAAACCAGGCCTTTCCATACGACATTCCTGCGGCCATATCAGTAGATCCAACCCCTGTCGAAAAAGCACCAAGAGCACCATAAGTACAAGTATGGCTATCAGCGCCAATAACTAAATCGCCCGAAACAACTAATCCTTTTTCAGGGAGAAGAGCGTGCTCTACACCCATCTCTCCAACATCATAATAGTGTTTGATGTTTCTTTTTCCAGCAAACTCCCTGACAAGCTTTGTCTGTTCCGCAGCTTTAATGTCCTTGTTTGGAGTAAAATGATCCATTACTAAAGCTATTTTTTCGCAATCAAAGACTCCCTTGCATCCTGCTTTTTCAAACTCTTTTATTGCAACCGGGCTTGTAACATCATTTCCTAATACAAGGTCAAGATTAGCCATAATAAGCTCTCCAACTACAACCTTGTCTTTTCCCGCATGACTTGCAAGAATTTTCTGAGTCATTGTCATTCCCATGTTATGTATTCCTCCATTTTTTGTATCCATGGATACAGTAATAACGTATTTTTTGTTCTGCAGATTCTTCAACGCTACAGCCAAATGTTAATTGAGACCCTTTTCTTTCTCAAGATGGAAAAGATAATACTCAATCGCATCCTCAAGAGCAAACCAGCTTGCTTCTATAATGTCTGTCGATACTCCCACTGTTGTCCAAATATCTTTACCATCGGTATTTTCGATCAAAACCCTAACCTTTGATGCTGTCGCTTGGTCCCCGGACAATACCCTTACCTTATAATCTGTAAGATGTACATCTTTCAATTCTGGGTAAAAGATTGCAAGTGCTTTTCTTAGGGCTTGGTCTAGAGCATTAACTGGACCGTTTCCCATACTTGCCGAGGTTTCTGTCTTTCCATCTACCTCGACTTTGATTAAAGCAAAAGCACTCATTTCTCCATCCGGGGCGGGGTGTTCTCCCGAAGTTTTATACATATTAAGCCTAAAATGTGGTTTAAATCTGCCTAGCGCGTTTAGGACCATAAGTTCAAAGCTTGCATCAGCCGATTCAAACTGATAGCCTTGATGCTCAAGTTCTTTTAATTTGTCTAAAATCTGCTTGGTTTCCGGGGATTCCTTCTTTATTTCAGGGGCTATGTTAGAAAGTTTAGAGATGATAGTTGTCCTACCGCTCATCTCGCTCATCAGATATCGTCTCTTATTTCCGACTAATTCTGGACAAATATGTTCAAAAGAATTTTTACATTTATCCACCCCATCAATGTGCATTCCTCCCTTATGGGCAAAGGCACTTGCCCCACTATACGGTTTGTTGGAAGGAGGAATCATATTGGAGATTTCATAAACCTTCATTACCGTTGCAGTTAATTGAGATAGATCATTACCTAAACATTCTCTCTTCATTTTAAATTGTATGTTGGGGATAAGGATACTTAGGTCAGCATTGCCGCACCTTTCCCCCGTTCCAATAAATGTGCCCTGGACCTGGGTTGCGCCCCCTTCCACTGCCATCATCGAAGAAGCTACAGCACAGTCAATATCATTGTGGCAGTGTATTGCTACTCGTGTATTAGGAAAGGTTGACGTTACTACTTTTGTAATCTCATATATTTCAGAAGGAGAAGTCCCTCCATTAGTGTCACAAAGAGCAAGCACATCCGCACCCGCCTTAGCAGCCGTTGTTAATACTGACATCGCACAATTAATGTCCGACTTATATCCATCAAAGAAATGCTCCGCGTCAAATATTACCTCTTTATTTTTTTCTTTGAAAAATTTTACTGTGTCATATATCATTGCAAGATTTTCCTCTTCTGTGGCCTTTAGAATCTCGCGAATATGTAAATTCCAGCTTTTTCCAAAAATAGCAACTGCAGGTGTATCTGCTTTTAATAGAGATACGACATTTTCATCCTCTTCAACTCGAATTTTCTTTCTTCTTGTGCTCCCAAACGCACATAATATAGAATTCTTGAGCTTCAATTCTTTTACTTTTTCAAAAAACTCTATATCTTTTGGGTTAGAGCCTGGATTACCTGCTTCTATATAATGAACTCCAAATTCATCAAGGGTCTCTACAATACTAAGCTTGTCTCTTACCGAAAATGAGATTCCTTCGCTCTGCGCGCCATCCCTTAGTGAACTATCAAATATTTCAATTTTTTTCATATTTTCCTTGTACATTTCTTTCAGAAATCCCTTCGCTTTTAATTATTTTAAAGCGTTTTGTTAATTCCATTAATATATGCTTTAATGCTAGCTTCAATGATGTCAGTCGATAAACCTGTTCCTGTGTATATAGTGTCGTTGTATTTTATCCTTACAGTAGCTTCGCCCAAGGCATCATTTCCATCCGTAACACTTTGGATGGAATAATCATCTAGTATTCTGTCAGGCCCTTTAATTATTTTATTTACGGCATTAAAAGCTGCATCGACCGGTCCATGTCCTAAGGCAACCCTTTCAAACAGCTGATTATTGTAAGATAGTCTTACTACTGCAGTAGAGGTCATTTGATTACCACTGTTAACAGTAAATCTGTCGAGCTTATATTCCTGGGCTAGATAAGGACTTTCTGTATGTCCAATGAGCGCGATTAACTCCGCGTCCGAAATGCTTCTTTTCTTGTCTGCAAGATTTTTGAAATTCTCGAAAAATACATTCATTTCTTCATCGTTCAGAGTATGTCCAAGAACTTGAAGTCTGTCCTTAATCGCGTGTTTTCCACTATGCTTTCCAAAAACCATATGATTGGATGGAATCCCAACCGACTGTGGGCTCATAATCTCATATGTTTCCCTGTTTTGAAGAACTCCGTGTTGATGAATACCTGCTTCATGAGCAAAAGCATTATCTCCAACTATTGCCTTATTAATGGGGGCACGAAGACCTAATGTCTTATATATCAAATTACTAGTCATGTATATTTTTGTCGAGTCCACCTTAGTCTCAGCCAAAAATTTATCTTTTCTAGTCTTGATAGCCATAACAACCTCTTCAAGTGCTGCATTTCCAGCCCTCTCTCCAAGACCATTTACTGTACACTCAACTTGATCTGCTCCAGCTTCGACTGCAGCCAAGCTGTTAGCTACAGCTAAGCCCAAATCATTATGACAATGAACGGAGAATATTGCTTTATCCGAATTTTCTACGTTTGTTTTCAAATATTTAATGAGATCATACATTTCTGATGGGGTTGAATACCCAACTGTATCTGGTATATTAATAACAGTTGCGCCTGCATCTATAGCCGTATAAACAGCTTTAGCTAGAAACTCTCTTTCTGACCTAGTTGCATCCTCAGCAGAAAACTCCACATTTGAAAGAAGACTCTTTGTATATTTTGTCATTTCCCGAATGTTTTGGAGAACCTGATCGGGAGTCATTTTTAATTTATACTGCATGTGGATAGGAGAAGTGGCTAAGAAAATATGTATCCTCGGGGATGCTCCATTCTTTACCGCATCGTAGGCCAAATCAATATCCTTTTTGACACAACGGGCAAGACTTGCAACAGTGCTGTCTTTCACTGCCTCTGCAACCATTTTAACCGAGTCGAAATCACCCTTGGAGCTTGCGGCAAAACCCGCCTCCATTACATCTACACCCAGCTTTTCTAGAGCAAGCGCAACCTCTATCTTTTCCTTTATATGCATACTGCATCCAGGTGCTTGCTCTCCATCTCTAAGGGTGGTATCAAAAATCCTTATATTCCTCATATTATCTCCCTATATCTTACGTTTATTATATTCATTGCCATGAGGCAATTAATCTGTGAAATGAATTAAATACTATTAAAAACTTCAAGAAAGAAACGATGCGCCAGTGTCTGCCGAGCCCACAAGGGAAGCATATCTCTTTAGGTATCCCTTTAGCGGAGGTTCTGGTTTTAGTTGAGTAAATCTCTTTCTTCTTTCGAGTTCCTCATCAGTGACTTCAAGATTAATCCTATAGTTATCTATATCAATTGTGATCCTGTCTCCTTCGTAAACATATGCAATAGGCCCACCCTCTCTTGCTTCTGGAGAAATATGCCCTATAGCGGCGCCTCGAGTTGCTCCGGAAAATCGTCCGTCAGTAATCAAGGCTACATCTGCGTCCAAACCCATTCCCGCTATTGCAGAAGTCGGTGATAACATCTCCCTCATACCTGGGCCTCCTTTTGGCCCTTCGTACCTGATAACGACTATATCTCCCTTAACTATTTTGCCCGAATATATAGCTTTTATTGCATCCTCTTCACTTTCAAAAACCCTGGCTTTACCTGTGAAGTGTTGCATTTCTTTTCTTACAGCGCTCCTCTTTACCACTGATCCATTGGGAGCAATGTTACCAAAGAGAATAGCTAGTCCACCGTTTTTTGAATAGGGGTCTTCAACACTTTTTATAACTGAATAGTCAAGCACCCTTACCCTTTCTATATTCTCTTCCACAGTTTTGCATGTAACGGTAAGACAACCTTTATCAATTAAATTTAGTTTGTCTAATTCTTTAAATACTGCCTGAATACCTCCTGCACGGTGAAGATCCTGCAAATGGTGCTTACCACTAGGCGCAAGCTTACAAAGATTCGGAACTCTCGAACTAATTTCATTTATTATTTTTAAATCGAGGGCCATACCCATTTCACGACAGATTGCAGCCAGATGCAAAACAGTATTGGTTGAGCATCCGAGAGCCATATCGACTGATAGAGCATTATTAATTGACCTTTCATTCATAATATCGCTTACGCAAATATTTTTTGAGACTAGCTCCATGATTTTCATCCCGGTATCTTTTGCCAGCCTAATTCTTTCGGAATAGACTGCTGGAGTAGTCCCATTTTTGGGTAAGGATATTCCTATTGCTTCAGTAAGACAATTCATAGAATTGGCTGTAAACATTCCTGAACAAGATCCGCATGTCGGACAAGAATTATCTTCCACTCTCTTCAGTTCATTTTCATCTATTAACCCCGCTTTACATGCTCCAAGAGCTTCGTAAACGCTATTATAGTCAAGATAGTTTCCTGACGCATCAGGGAGAGAGAGCATCGGGCCCCCACATATGAAGATGGAAGGAAGGTTTAGTCTTACAGCAGCAAGAAGCATACCAGGGACAATTTTATCGCAACTGGGAATAAATACCATTCCATCAAAAGGATGAGCTTTTGCCATACATTCTATACTGTCAGCTATTATTTCTCTGGTACAAAGAGAATATTTCATACCCTCGTGTCCCATGGCTATACCATCGCAAACACCTATAGTATTAAATTCCAAAGGTGTTCCCCCGGCGGCCAAAATTCCATCCTTCACGGCTCTCGCAATACTGTTAAGTTGAATATGTCCTGGAACTATTTCATTAAATGAGTTTGCAATACCGATAATAGGTCTTTTTATCTGCTCTTCAGTCAGACCATCAGCTTTCAGTAGTGATCTTGCTGGGGCTTTTTCAGCTCCCTTTTTCATACTGTCAGATTTCATATACCCTCTCTAAAAATATTCTTAATTTCCCTTAATGGTGTCCAAATAACTATCTTTCTTTTATAACTGAATCATTAGTATCACACTAATTAATCTGTCTCAAATGTTCTGTCTGAATATAGAAACTAATTATTCCTTATATTCCTGCTTTTTCCATGTCATTCTTGAACGAAGATCTGCACCTGTGATTTCGATTTGATGCTCTGCCTCGCTCTTACGCATAGCATTAAATTCAGGCCTTCCAATTTCGTTTTCATGTATCCATTCTTTTGCAAATTTTCCATTTTGGATTTCTGTAAGAACCTTTTTCATTTCCTTTCTGGTTTCATCAGTTATGATTCTTTTTCCTACTTTATATCCCCCGTATTCTGCAGTATCACTTATTGAATACCTCATGAATGAGAGCCCGCCATTGACGACCAAGTCAATAATTAACTTCATTTCATGCAAACACTCGAAATATGCACTTTCAGGTTGGTATCCCGCTTCCACGAGAGTATCAAATCCGGCCTTCATAAGCTCGGCTACTCCACCACACAATACTGCCTGTTCTCCGAAAAGATCAGTTTCAGTTTCTTCTTTGAAAGTCGTTTCAAGTATTCCTGCACGGGATCCGCCAATTCCTTTCGCATATGCTAAGGCAGTATCTTTTGCTTTTCCTGTAAAGTCTTGATATACAGCGATTAAATTAGGAACACCTTTTCCTTCTTCATACTGACTCCTTACAGTATGCCCAGGTCCTTTAGGGGCAATCATAATTACGTCAATGTTCGTTGGAGGTACTATTTGCTTAAAATGAATATTGAATCCATGAGCAAAAGCAAGTGTCATTCCCTCACTAAGATTGGGAGCAATATCATTTTTATACAATTTAGCCTGTTTCTCGTCATTAATTAATATCATTACAATGTCAGCGGCTTTAACTGCTTCTGCCGTATTCATAACGGTAAGGCCTCTAGCTAAAGCTTTTTCTTTAGATTTTGAGCCCTCATACAAGCCAACTATTACATCAACGCCGCTATCTCTTAAATTCAATGCGTGAGCATGTCCTTGACTTCCGTACCCGATAATTGCAACTTTTTTTCCTTTCAAAACGTTTAAATCACAATCTTTTTCGTAATAAATCTTTGCCATTTTTCTTTCTCCTTTTTCCCTTTTAATTTTGGCTTATGCCATTAATTTTATTAGACTCATTAATTTATCTAAAATGTATTTCCTAATTAACAATATACTTATTTAAACTCCTGGTTGTTAGAAGAATCTATCATCCCCTTACTCTTCGCTATTGGCTTCCTGTTCACCCAAAAGTAAATCCTTCCCTCTGCCTATTGCGGTGAGTCCAGTTCTACATAGCTCCACAACTCCAAACGGTACCATGTATTCCAAAAATGCATTACATTTATTTGTGTCCCCAGTAACCTCCAAAGTTAAAGAGTCAGGAGTCAAATCCACAACTTTTGCTCTAAATATAGTAGTTGCCTCAAGTATTTCAATTCTTTTTCCCTGGGGGACATTAACTTTAATGAGCATTAACTCTCTCATCACGGTATTTTTCATATCCATGTTTTTAACAATAATTACATCGTGAAGCTTTTCAAGTTGAAGCCTGATTTGTTCCTTAACATAATCATCTCCGGTAGCTGTGATCGTTATCCTGGATATTTTAGGATCGAGAGTTTCGCCGACAGATAAACTATCAATATTGAATCCTCTTCGGGCAAACAACCCAGATACCCTAGTTAGTACCCCTGCTTCATTTTTCACAAGCATCGACATTAAAAATTTCTCTTCTTTCATTTTCACTCCTTACCCAAAATATATTACTTTTTATCCTTTGATCCACATCGAAATCAAATTTTCTTTGTTCTATATTTTACTCCCTTTTTTCTATGAGTTACTATCAATTACCCTAAATTTATATATAAACAAACTTTAAATGTTTAATTATTACTTTCTATTTAAGGATAATATCCTTTATTGTCCCGTTTGGAGGGATCATGGGAAGAACTCTTTCATCTGGGCTTATCACAGCTTCTAACAAATATGGTCTGTTTTCCTTTAACGCTTCCTTTACCGCATCCTCTAATTCGCCCATTTCAGTAATTCTCTTAGCCTTAATATCAAAAGCATCTGCGAGTTTAACATAGTTTGTATTTCTGTTAAGCGAAGTATTAGAATATCTTTTCCCAAAAAATATAGTCTGCCATTGTCTAACCATACCTAACGCATTGTTATTCATCACCACTATAAGCACGGGAATATTATTATTTGCTATGGTTGCTAACTCATTCATGTTCATGTGAAAACAACCATCTGAAGTAAACAGTACAGATCTCTTTCCTGTCCCTAAAGCAGCCCCTATAGCTGCGCCCATACCAAAACCCATAGTACCCAGCCCTCCTGAGGTAAGTAGGGTTCTTGGCTTCCTGAACTTATAATATTGGGCTACCCACATTTGGTGTTGCCCAACATCTGTTGCAATCACAGTATCACTTGGAACCAGCTTATTCACGGTCTCTATGATACTCTGGGGATTAAGTCTTGACTTATCCATTTCTAAGTGTGAATCTGGGCAATTTTTGATTTCTTCTACTGTTTTCTCCCACTCAGGTCTTTCCATATCTGGAAGTTTATCAATTAGTTTTTGGAGCACCTCTTTTACATCCCCCACCAATGCGACATAAACTGGTATATTCTTCCCTATCTCTGCAGGGTCAATATCGATGTGCAATACTTTTTTTCCATCAACAAACTTTACTTTGTTTCCAGTAGCCCTATCAGAGAATCTTGTTCCAACTGCAATTATCAAATCAGATTCAGCCATCGCCTTGGTTGAACAGAATTTTCCATGCATCCCAGTCATTCCAAGGTATCTCTTGTTATCATATGATACTCCGCTAATACCCATCATCGAAGTACCGATTGGAGCGTCAATCATTTCGGCAAATAGTTCGAGTTCCTTACTAGCATCAGAGGAAACAACCCCACCTCCAGCATAAATAAAAGGCTTCCTACTCTGCCTTATTATCTCTAGGGCGGTTTCGAAAGCCTTCACACCATTATTGTGTCCCTTCTTTGAGGGTTGCGTTGAACACATTTCATATTCAGCTGTAGCGATTTGAATATCTTTTGGGATATCCACTAACACAGGGCCTGGCCTACCTGCACGGGCAATTACGAAGGCCTCTCTCAAGGTATCCGCCAGTTTGTTTACATCTTTTACCATGAAGTTATGTTTCGTTACGGGCATTGTAACTCCGCAAATATCTACTTCTTGAAAACTATCCCTTCCTATAAACGGAGTAGCTACGTTGCCAGTAATTGCAACTAATGGAGTAGAATCAAGGTATGCAGTAGCTATTCCAGTGACTAAATTTGTTGCCCCTGGTCCGGAGGTAGCAAATACTACTCCAGTTTTTCCAGTTGCTCTTGCATAGCCATCTGCCGCATGGGAAGCCCCTTGCTCATGTGACGTTGTGACATGTCTTATCTTATCCGAGTATTTGTAAATCTCATCGTAGATGTGAAGAACGGTTCCACCAGGATATCCAAAAATTGTGTCTACTCCGTTTTCAAGAAGTACTTTCATTACTATCTCTGCGCCTGTTATCCTCATTTTTTATCCCCTTAAGCTTTTTATATCAAAAAACCCTCTGCGGTTTGCCGAGGGTTTTGAGTATTTTTTATGTTATATACTATTACCTTACACTTGGCAAACCGGAAACTGCATCGTCTACTAGTACTAGGACGACGCTAAGCGTAATTATAATAACGATAGATGCTATTATTGCCAACATTCCTTTGTTCTCCAAATGAGTATGCATAGAAATTACCACAAATTATTTATACTTGTCAAGCATAAATTTTATACACTAATTCCTACGAATAATGAATTAATTATAAAAAATATACATTTACATTTAAAATCTAATGGCTTTTCTCCCTCTTTTTGAAATCCAAAGTCTTTTTTGCTTCCTATAATCTAGCCATAAAAAAAGCCTTATCTGTATGTCCCATATTCCTGAGGAGGATAATTTTGAAGCTCGGCATAGAAAGGAAGTTCCTCTTTAGGGAGGTCTACCCCCTCAAGATTACCAAAATATCTATTCGAAAAGCCTTGCATAATCGTGTCATAATCATAGCAAAATGCTTCTGTGCTGTCATTCTGAGAGGTAACTGTCGCTGATATATCGCCCAAATTTCCGCTCATCACCCAAGTTTCATCTGTACCCCAGGTTCTTATGTATCCATTTTCAAAAACAGTCATTTCAACTTTTAAAGCCGAGTAATACAAGTTATATCCACTTAAAAAATCAGTGAAAGCAGTGGGGGCCTGAGACAAATATAATTGCTCGGCATAATATGTCGCACTACTCGTTGTGCCCCTTCCGGTTTCGGTATCAACTTCGAAATGTACAGAATAATAATCCTTATTTCGACCTGTCACATCCGAGCCTATATTCTTTGTAATAACAACAGATGAGGGAATAATTGTCTCAGGATTGATTATATGTATAGATAGATCTTTAGCGCTTAATCCATATTCATCTCCCCAATCTAGGGGATACTCTCTTGAAACTCCACTCTCTATCATATCTTCCGAGGTCATTTTTTTAAATTTTGAGTCCTTTACAGCGAATTTGCCTGTTACTCCTGTAGGAGTAATAACACTGGAGTCCTGATCCCCCTCCCATACAATTTTATTAGTGGGTGTGAGAATTCCTCTTCTAGCAAAAGGCAATACTATTCGCAATACTGGTTCTCCAATTTTTGCAAATGTCTCATTAGTTGCTGTCACCGCCCCAGCAGGTATTTGAGTATACTCTTCGGATACTTCATACTTTTCGTAGTTACCGGAATTAATTTCTTCGATTGAAGGAGTGGCTGGGAAAGGACTCAGCAAAGTGTAATATGAAGCGGTAAGATTCATTGAACAACCAACCTCTACGGGAGTCCCCTCCTCCCCTGCCACAATTGCGCCACTAGCACTTCCGGTTCCAATCGTATATTTTGCCTTCATGGTGGCAGTCTCATTAGCTAAACACGCAATTCTGTAAATGATATATGCAGCCAATACTTTTTCTTCGTCGGTAGCCTCCTCAGCAATACCTCTTTCAATTTCGGTGGAAAAAGTTGCAAATCTATCTGAATAATCAGCATAACTTGTCTCTTCTTCGGTATCGGGAGCATATCCAAATAACCCATAATACTGTCCTAAGTCAGAGTTTTCAGGAGGATTAAAAATCATATCCCAGAAATACCAAAGCAAACCCGCCCCTGAAAGTGCAACTATAACTGCGACTAATACTATGGCAATAACAGCCCCTTTTTTTAGTTTTTTTCTTTCCTTTTTTACCTTCTCCATATTTCCCCTCTCACCAACCATCCCCAATTATTCCTTATATGTGTATGGGACTCTATTTCAAAATCTTTTTCGCTATAATATTAATCCATTGGGTTTTATTGTCGGGTCTAACATCGGAAGACACCCATTTTTCTAACATAGTAAACCCCGAATCATACACTAACTTAGAAAGCATATCTTCTTCATAATCTAAAAAAAATCTACCATCCCGCTCCCCTTCAAAGGCCCCCTTTTTATACGAAGCATAAATTATTCCCTTATCCTTCAGTGCCATATAGAGTTTCCCCCATACTAATTTTTGCTCTTCTTTAGGAATATGTAGAAGCGAGGCACAGGCCCATGCCGCATCAAATTCATTAAAATATTCTAAATTTTGAAACATAACACATTTTACTTTTTTCCCTATAAGACTCTCGGCGTTTATACACATTTCAATTGAACCGTCTATTGACTCAATGTTATATCCCTTTGAAATAAAATATAAACTATCTCTCCCAGATCCACACCCTACATCAAGAATATGCCCATCATTTGGAACATATTTCAGAAATATATCATAAATTTGTCTCATGTCTGCTGAAATTGTATTCCCAACATACTTCTCGGGATTGTTATTATAGTACTCAATCGTTTTATCCATTTTTTCTTTTCAACAGCCTCTCAATATTTTAACCAAAGCTCATAACCATGGTTATATGCAATTTGATATAAAGGGTTTATTGTGTTTTTTATGGCGTTTTCAAACACTTCTCTTCCTTTGTCCTGGCCTTCTACAATCGAAAATATGTCATTCTTGATTGTTAAATATGACTCAAGTTCTTTTTCAGAAACATGCTCTCTTCTTGCGGCTATAAAAGTCTGATATTGAAACGTGCTAAATTTATCAATATATTTCATTTGAGGTATTTTATTGCCCTTCTCGCTATTGATATTCTTGAAGGTCGGGCAAAGATTCCATAACTCATCATGAAGAACAAAACTCCAAGGAATAAAGTGGTCTATACTAATTCCCCCATGCTCAACTTGATTATCGTTATTAAAGGGAAGGTCTGTAAAAATATCTTTCATTTCCGAGTATCTCAATACTTTCTTAAAAATATTACTGGCCTCTCTTAAGTCTCTTTTTTCTGGGGGAAATATCTTGTAAGGTATTGCCGGAATACTTGGATTTCGCTTTTGAAGATAGTCTACTAGTTTATAGTTTAGCCAACCTTTGATTAAAGCTTCATTTTTTATAAGATATTTTGCCCATTCTTCATTTACTAGAAGTTTTCCTGACTCACGTTCGATTTCATATAGCGATAATGGTGTTTTTTTACTTAAATCTTCTATCAAACGATTAACTTGATGGTCTTTTAAACCGCTTTGCTTCGCTACTGCGATTTCTTTTTCAAAGAAAGGCCTGACTAATCGATAGGGAACCATGTTCTCGAAATTTTTAGCCTTTTCTCTGACCTCATTGTCCTTACACTCGTTTAAAAAACCTATTATTTCTTTTTGGGTGGAATCCATAGATATTTGAAAGTCTTTCCCTTTTGCAAGAAATCTAACCGTGTCTGCAAGTAGATCAGCCTTACCCAAATTAAGGTTATAATACAGCACTGGGTACCATGCATAGGAAATCATCTTATGGACTATTGATGAGAATGCAATTTCCCTTTTTCCCTCCAGCACTTCTTCAAGCAATCCCTTGAACCAATAAAGCTTATAACTCGCAGAAAAATTGCTTAGCATCGCCTCCAAGTACCCAGATTCTCCTCTTCCATCATCTGGTAAAAAAACCATGCGTAACCCCCTTGATATCTTATTATAAATATTATCACAATGTACTCTTTCATTCAATTTCAGAAATATCATGCAAAAGACTTATGAGCAGCTAAAAAAACACCTTACAAAAACTTATTCCATATAGTATAATTAGAAAAGTCAGTTTATTGGAGGGTTTTATGGAAAACAAGGGACAATCTGTACTAGCAAGAATAGTCGAAAACAAAAAGTTTTGCATCGGACTAATGATTTTCGCATTAGTTTATGATCTTTTCTACAGTATCGCGCTTAGTTATGTTGTTGGGGGGAATCCAATTACTCATACAATTAGCATGATTGGGCGTGCAACAATTCTAGGAAGGTTTCCCACGCTATACGTCTTCTTCGGAGTAGTAACTAACTTAGCTTTTTTATTGAACATAAATTATGCCTATCACAAAGATGATAATTTTGAAAGTAAGATGGGGAAAGTCGGGACTATTTGTTCATACATTGGTGTAGGCTTTTTAACTATGTCCACTCTGATCCCTTCAATTGAATTTCATGAAGTAAATAACATTGCAACCACTTTCCAGGTAATTGGCCACTGGTCTGGGGCTCTTCTATTCGGTGTCTTTTTTGCAATCTCTCTTTGTTTTTACCTGCTTATGAATAGGAAAAAATACAAAGGTTACATGTTGACCTTTATACTTCTTGTGACCCTTCTTGCCGCAATGATTGTTACTTTGTTAATAATCCCTAACCATAAAAATGGAGTAATTGAAATACTGCCTATTGTTGCAGCTATGTTGATAGTAATACTTATTAATGCGGAAGTTTACCATAAAGTAAAAGCTTAGTAAGTAATTATTAGATAAAATAATGGAAGGCCATTACTCGTTGATGGCCTTTTTTCATAGAGTAATATTCGACAATTTCTCGAGTATGTCAGTATCCGCTGCTGCCCAATCAACCTCGGCCAAGTTTTGCGGGGTTAGCCATCTGTGCCCGATATGTTCTCTTTGCTCGAAGTCAAGTGAAGATACTTTGCACAAATACGTATGCAGCGTAATGTCAAAATCGGGGTATTGATGTTCAACGGTCATAAAAAAATCGCTTTCAGTTACATTTAGTTCGAAACCCATCTCCTCTTTTATTTCCCTTTTTAGAGCTTCGATTTGGGTCTCCCCTTTTTCTATTTTTCCCCCTGGGAACTCATATTTATTCTGAAGATATAGATATTTCCCCAGTCCTCTTCTCATACAGAGGACTTTTCCATTCATACAAATAATAGCGGCTACTACTTCCATAATTACCTGCTGAACATAATTTTTTCATTATTGAACATTTTTGCGAGAACAAAAACCCCACCAACTACAAATAACAAGTTAGAAATAACTGTAACGACGAAATGCATGGGATTGAAGGTAAGGCTAAAAATCCCGACCAAGCATTGAACTGAATTATACAATGGAATTAGATATAACCAGATACTTTTTACACTTCCCGTGCTCATTAAAGTCGATAAGCCTAAAACAACAACAATAAGCATTAATGGAACACCATAAGAAGTAGCTTCTTTGACACTTTTTGATATTGCAGATACCATTGACAATAAAACAGTAAAGATTAAAACCGTTACAATAAGGACGGCGAGAAGAGCAAAATATGCTCCGGGTGTATATATATCTAAAGTAAAATTCATACCCTTTAGTAACTGAGGAAGAGAGACTAGTAGTCCAATAAAACTAGACCCAGCGCTAACTAAAGAGGTAACGCTCAGAGCAAGTATTTTCCCAATAGCCAGTTCACTTCTTTTTATTGGAGTAATGAGCAGGGAAGCAATAGTTCCCCTTTCTTTTTCCCCAGCAATTGACTCAGTGACAACCGCCATACATCCCGAAAAAAGGAATATCATCATCATATAAGGCAGCATACTAGTGAGAACCCTTGCAGTCATGTCTTCTTGAGTTGCCATATCGTATTGGGTTAATCCAGGATTAATATCAAACTTATTAGATATCGTCGCCTCATATGCATTAAGAATACCGCTGTAGTAAGTAAATATATTGGATGATTCCATGGATGAAGAATTATAGTACATTTCTATTCGAGGAGCCGGATCCCCTGAAGAGGGTTCATATGTAGCGATTTTATTAATTATGTCTTCTTCATACGAAATAAATAAATGTACATCGCCTTCTTTGATAGCATTCAGAACACTCTCCTTATCCCACTCGGAAATTGAATGTATTTCTGTCTTGTACATTTCATTAGTGTGAAATGAGGCGAACTCCGCAGTATCATTTTCAACATAAACAATATATGTATAATCCGGATCAGCCTCTGGAATGAAGTTTCCTATCAGGGAATACAAGGCAAATATAATTATACCCGGCATAATTAGCATAAATAACATTCTTTTATCGGTAAAGAATCGCCTTAACTCTTTTTTGAAAATTGCAAAAATGTTTTTCATTGCTCTTTCCCCTCCGAACCCTTATATATTTCAAAAAAAGCTTCTTCAAGGCTCTTTCCACCCATAATATTGCCTATTGTATCCGATACTTTCATTTTTCCATCTATAACTATTCCCACTCTATCGCAAACCTTTTCGACTAAAGAGAAAATGTGGGTAGAGATTATAATGGTTCGTCCTTCTTCTTTTAAAGAGAGCAAGAAGTCAGTTACAACTTTTGCGGTTATTACATCTAGTCCGCTAGTTGGCTCATCGAACACTAAGATTTTTGGATCATTTACCAAAGCTATTGCGAGAGAAACCTTCTGTTTCATTCCTGTCGATAAGTCAGATATCTTTACTTCTGCAAATTTATCAATTCCAAATTTCTTAAACAACATATCCTTTCTGCTTTTTTTTACTTGTTCAGGGACATTATGCAGTTCTGAAAAGAAATCAAACAAGTAATTAGGAGTGAAAAAGCCTTCCATTTTCATTTCACTTGTCATAAATCCAATTCTTTTTCTTACTTCATCCGGGTTTTCCTTAACACTGATACCATCAACAAATACATCCCCTTCATCAGCCTTAATGAGAGTGGAAATTACACGCAAAGTAGTTGTCTTTCCGGCACCATTTGGGCCTAATAATCCATATATCTCTCCCTCATAAGCAGAAAAAGAAAGCCCATCAACAGCGACCTTTTTCTTCACATTGGTACCTTCAAGTTTTCTCTGTTTTAGAGAAAGATTGAAAGTTTTTCTGAGATCAGTGATTTTCAAAATCTCTTTCATTTATACCCCCTAACGAACCTCATTGAAATAATATGAGTCAATAAGATAGTCCTCATTATATTTTCTTGAAAGCCTCCAAAGCTCCTTCTTTACCATTTTATCACTAACTATTCCTCTTTGATAACCATTTATTAATGAGAGAAAACTGCTTTTTTCTTTTTCATCTGCCTTTGTTTTAAAATAACCCCAAACATGTTGAGAAGAATTAACAAACTGCCCAATATTATCAGGAAGACTAAAAGCTTCTTCAATAAGGGTATAAATCTTTGAAACATTTTGCATTTTTTTATCTCTCATTAATGTCTTTATGTCAGAATATATCTTTTCTGATTTTTGCATAACTAAATACTTGTATCGCCCCCAATCAGCATCTACATTCTTTACTATCGGGTCCAAAATGTTGTTACACTTAACAGCAGAAATATTTTTGTCCTTGACTTCAAGCATAATATCAATATCTTTATTGGAAAGAGAATTATAAAAAGTCAAAAACTCTTTTGAGTCTATTGTTTCTGAATGCGCTCCCTGCTTTTTTTCTGGGTTTTGCTGGGAATAGTGAATTTTTTGTTTCCCATCCGACTTCTTCCACGTTTTTCCTGCCTCAGTAATCCAATAACTGTCCGATTCTTCGATTATCTTGTTGCATTCGTTGTGCAAATTGTCATATACAACAGGAATTCCAATATCATTTCCTATTTCAAGCACATCCAAAATATTAAAAAGCTTATCATCATTTTCTATAACTAATCTGTCTTTTATGTTCTGGGATAATTCTTTGTAATTGGATTTAAACCTATCGATTGCTACCTTTTTATTCCCGTAAACTCCCCCCACATGTAATATAATCTTGTTTTCACCATTAACATTGAGTAGGGATAAAACCTTGTCATGATATTCTAGATCCCTCACTGCTCTCTTAACAATATCCTCACTTGGGGAATTTAAAACTGTGTATTGTCCGGGATGCATAGATAATCTAATCCCGGTCTTTTTTATTATTTCCCGGATTTTAAGCAAGTCTTCTTCGAAATATTCCTCCCAGTTTCTAACTGGAATATCCTCATGAGAACCAAATGGAATCAGATCCGAACTAATTCTAAAAAGATTAATATTATTATTCTGATTGTAGTTAAGGATATTATAAAGTGATGTAAGATTATTCTTAACAACTGAAAGAAATTTTTCTTCGCTACAATGTTTAATAATGCAACTCTTAAAGTCAGTATTTTGAACTGCAATAGTAAGACAGGCAAAACCAATACTCATTTCAAATATCCTTATAACTAATAATCTTGATTCCTTCTTCCGCAACCCGTTTCTGCAGTTTACCACTCATCAAAAATTTTAGCTCATACTCTCTTTTCTGCCATTCTGGGGTAATCTTATTATATTTTTCAGAAGCATAAGATGGATGAAAAAACATTTCTGTTACTCCTAAACCGATATTTGATACTTGATTAAGGTAGTAATCTTCCAAATCTTCATATGAACTAATGTCTTTCATGGAGAAAGGATTGCTTATTATGTCATCAATTAGTTGTGCCCCGCAAATTTTTCCTACTCCTAGTATCATTTTATGGGCAAACCTGATATAACCTGGTACTTTCCCGGAAAAATAACTATTTAAAAAATTATTTCTCTTGGGAAATCTGAACGGTAAATCATACTTTTTTGACAGCCTAAAAGCATTTATGAAAAATGGTCTTAGGTTTATTCCATACATTGTCCCCGAATGATTGTCAAAATGATCGGGGGTAATTCCTAACGAATTAACTAAATCAAATTGGGCTTCGCACTCTAAAGTCACATCCTTACTTTTCGCTTTTTTTGCAATTTCTTTTGTATCGGATAAAAGATAGCCTCTACCATCGTTTAAAGAGCTCCTTCCTTGATATGCAACTTTCCAAGGATATTTTGAAAAATCAGAGTTGAGAGTAAGATGAACACCAAAATTTAAATTGTCTTCTTTTATTATTGTCGCGGCTTCAAGCACTTCTTCGGCGGTAACAAGTAAACTAGTAGAAGAAATCAACCTTGCCGCAAAAAGTTCTCTTATAGCTCTGTTTGTTTCCTTACAAAAACCGAAATCATCCGCGTTAATTATCAAGCTCCTTTCGGCCATTTATTCCTCCAAAAATATCCCTAATATCCCCCAAAAATTAAGTAAACCCCATAGTTCTTTCTTAATATCCGCGAAAATTTTTCTATTCCGTCTTAGAGAATGCATCTTCATTTAATAATTCGTCCGTTTTTTCAATTGTCGTAGTATTTTCTTGAGAACTTTCAATCGGTGGCCGTTTTATTTTTTCCTCATCAAATTTGACAAAGAACGTGAAAACAACCCCTATAGCGGAAAGAGCAAGCGGGAAAAGACATAGTAGAAATCTTGCTGCATCATCAGGTCTCGTTCCGGGAACATCTCCACTTTCAAAACCGTAAATCCTTGAAGAAAGGAGCAAACCCAGAGAAACAAACAACCCTGATAGCCTATTCATAAATCCCATTGTACTTGAAAAAATACCTTCTCGTTTTATGCCATGCTTAGCGAAATCTTCATCAAGTACCTTGGCTCCTAATAAATCCATTGTGCTAATAACTCCTGAAAACCCGAGGCCAACGCATACTGCTGCAATTATTGCTGTAATAAGGGAATTAGCAAAGAACAGAGGGATAAATGCCACAGTAAGAACGATAAGTGCGATTCTCCAAACCTTAATTGATCCGAATTTTTTTACAAACATACTCCAGACCGTTACTCCAAGTATTGCTACAGCTATTACAGCACCTAACAAAATAGTTTCTTGAGTAGACCCCATTCCAAGAGCATATTTGACATAGAACGCTATGGAACTCATGACTAGACCCATTGCTGCACTATAAAAGGCATTCGCAAAACCCACAATCCAGAAATTTCTAGATTTAACTATAGATAAGATTGCAGGAATAAATTTTGCTTTAGGTAAATCTATCTGTTTAGGTTCATGAACATTGAAAGCCATTAATAAAATTACAGCCATGCTGACAACTCCGTAAATAATAGCCGTCCAAACGTAACCTATCTTATCGGCTATCATGGGTGTTAAAGCAATACCGATAACCATGGCGAAAAGTTGAGCTGTTTGTCTAATAGCATTCGTTTTTGCTCTGATTTTATCATCTGGAAAAAGCTCTGGGAACAAAGCTCCATAATTAGCATTGATTAAACTATCTAGTGTTCCAGTAATAAAATAAAAGATCAAAGCCCATACAAATAATCCTCCTCCGATTAGCCCTTCAGGAGGGGAGTAAAACAAAATAAAGAAGAGAGCGAATAAAGGTGTCCCTATAAGTAACCATAACTTTCGTCTCCCAAACCTTGTTCTTGTGTTATCCGAAAGTATTCCATATATCGGATTGTCGATAATATCTAGAAATGTGTAGATGAACGTAATGAGTGCCAAGTTTTCTAGTGTTAATCCTCTTAATAAGACATAAAAAGCAGAAGCTCTACCTCTAAACATGTTAATTGCAAGTGAGGTCCCGAACATACCTATACCATATAAAAATGGCCTGTTTTTCTTTTCCATTCTTCCTCCCGTACCCATTATTGACTGGATATAATACTTATTGCCAATTATCTAAACTAATTATATCACAACATAATTCTCATAAAAAGATTGACTTGTATTTCATATATTGCGACAAAAAAGCATCGCCCGAATGGAACGATGCTTAATAATCATAAAACCGGATATATCTACTTTTCGGAACTCCCAGACAGGGCTTTCGTAATCGTACCAACTATTGCACAAACTATACCACCAACGGGAAAAACCACCCATGCAGGATGCCACAAATTTTTTAAAAACCCTAGTAATAAAAATACTAGAACTGCGGATAGCATAATTAATCCGCACAGCGCATCCTCAATAATTTTGTATTTTCCTTTGGTTTCCTTTTCTTCTGTTGGTAAGTCATATTTCCTTTCTATCGTATCCCACTGAATTCCACTAAACACTATTGTTGGAATACCAATAGCCAATATCCCGAAAAAAATCGGAAGATAAACAACGACTCTATATCCCAATGATGAAAGTATCATGATAGGAATCGGCGCAAGTATTAAAAGTGCTATTCCAAGAGACAAAAATGCTGATATTCTTTTTGCCCTAATTTCATCTTGAGCTTCCATCTCAACACTTCCAATTGTTCTGCATCTGGATGTGAAAACCAACAAAAATACTGCAATCGCTATACATCCTAACAAGATACCTATGGACCCGTGTTTTAGTATATCCTCCACTTCAAACAGGATAAAAAGCATAACCCCAACAAGTATAAGACCTATCGAAATGGAAATTAAAGCGGTTTGAAGCTTGGTGTAAGGTTTAAGCTGCAGTTTCGGCTCCTCAAAAATTGGCTCTTTGTTATCTTGAATGATTTGATCATTATTTCTCTTTCCCTTCAATAGTTCATCTACAGATACTCCAAACAATGAAGCAAGTGGGACTAATTGGGAAGTCTCCGGAAATGATTCACCCGTTTCCCATTTTGATACTGCCTTATTCGTTATTCCCAGCCTATCGGCAAGCTCCGATTGTGTCCAACCTTTCTCTTTTCTTAGCTGATAAAGAAATTCCCCAAATTCATACATTGTCTTTCTCCTTTTTCAATTTTTTGTTTCATTTATGCACATTTCAATTATATACTGCGCAACTCTTGGAACAAACCACTATGAATAGAACATACTAGAAATACATTAGAACTTTGTCGAATATTGGTAGAATCTACCAAACGTAGATATAAATATGCTCACTTACATTATAATAAGCGAGCATATTTTAGTAAACTTTTATAATCTTTTTTAAAAAATCAAAAACCTTTTCAAATTTTAGAGGCCATTATTTATTCAGCTTGTATCTATTCCCTGTATAGCTTAGCTAACCCGGCTTCACTTGTTTCCTTATACATTTTATTCAAATCCTTTCCTGTTTCGTACATTGTTTGAATTATGGTATCTAAGGATATTTTCCTGGTATAGGTTAGGAAATTTGCTAAATTCAAACAGTTTATAGCGCGCATTGCGGCAACAGCGTTTCTTTCAATACAAGGTATTTGTACTAATCCACGAACCGGGTCACAAGTTAACCCTAAGTGATGTTCAATAGCTATTTCAGCGGCATATTCTATTTGGTCAATATCCATCTCAAATAACTCAGCTAATGCAGCTGCAGCCATTGAGCATGCGCTACCAATCTCTGCTTGGCAGCCACACTCAGCTCCACTAATAGAAGCGTTTGACTTAATTAAATTTCCAATAAGTCCTGCTGTTGCAAGAGCCCGGATAACTTGCTCATCCTTAAAGGAGTGTTTCTGCTGCATATAGAACAACACCGCGGGGAGCACTCCACAAGATCCACACGTTGGAGCCGTAACAATCTCTCCTCCTGCCGCATTCTGTTCTGCCACAGCAAAAGCATAAGAACACACCATTCTGCTTTCCCTTGTCTCGGGCGCTTCATCGATATGTTTTTGTCCAAATAGCATTTTTGCTTTGCGTTGTACTCCAAGTCCTCCCGGGAGAATACCTGTGGCTTTCAATCCTACTTTTATACATGAGCGCATATGGTCCCAAACATCTTCCAAATAATCAACGATTTCTGGCTCAGTTTGAAAAACATAGTCACATATTCTAATTTCTCTTTCGCAGCAATACTCTTTAATTTCTTTAAACGATTTTAACGTATAAATCGCATTAGGCTCAACATAGATATTGTTTTCAAATTCTATTGATCCTCCGCCAATGCTGTATACTCTCTCAAGAATATTTGTATCTTCTTCGGTATGAATTACAAAATCCATTGTATTTGGATGTTTCATATCTTTTGATGTCATATCAAAAGTAATAACTGTGTCTTCGCCTAAAACTTGCTTCAATACTCTGTCAGTCCCATGCCCCTTTCCAGTTAAAGCTAGTGAACCATACAAAATAACATCAATTTTTCTTGCGTTATTATATTTTTCCAAAATAATTCTTGCAGCCCTTTCCGGTCCCATAGTATGAGAACTTGAAGGCCCGATTCCTATTTTAAATAATTCCCTAAGTGATTGCATAATGACTCTCCAAAGACTATTTTTCATCCTAAGGTATTCTATCACTAAGATAAAAATAAGTCATTACAAAAGACCTCTAAAATGCTCATCTTTTAACAATTCAGGAACTATCTTAAAAAACCGTATAAAAAATGCAAAAAGCCATAATATGTATAAAAAATTAATGAATTACTATTTATTAGAATTCATAACCCTGAATACCGATCCCTCTTTTATAAATCCTAATTTTTGGTAGTATTCATCCACATCAGACATCACATAGACTATAGAATCAGGGAAATCATCCAGTACCGCTTCCATTAGCTTCTTTCCAATTGCCCTTCCCCTATATTTTTTATCTACTAGTAGGTCACACAAGTATATGTATATTCCGTAATCATCTATCCCTCTGACATATCCACAAAGAGACTCTTCCTCATAAGCAACATATGTGATAGATGTGTCCAACACTATAAGATATTTGGGAAGTGTTTTTGCATTTAAGTAGCAAGACCAATCATCGCCTTCCCTTTTCATCAATTCAATTAGTAAATCCTGGTCTCTATTTCTATTATATTTTCTAATTTCAACCATAAATCCACCCCTGTATTATATCTCTTTTCTTCTCTCAAAAATAATCGCTTTTTCTTTTAGGGAAATCTTTTTACATTCAAAGCCCAGTTCTAAAAGTTCTTTTTTATAGTTCAAAAATGAATGATCTATTTCAAAACCTAGAATGTCCTTTATTTCTTCGAACGAAAGAGTCATTTTATCCTTTGACCTACTAACAATATAACCCCATAATTTGTTATATTTGCTCATCTTGTATCTCCCGAAAATTATATTTTTTCCCCTTCTTCATCCCTTATTACTTACAACTAGAAAACAACTAATCGATTTTTGGGGACTTCTACATTCAAAAGAAAACAGTTTTTCCTTTGTTTATCCCATTTTTCCCACTCTTTTCCATAATTCATCTGCCTTTCGAACCCATGTATCGTAGCCAGAGGGTGAATCGGGAAAGCTGCTATACAATTTTTTAAGCTTTCCTCCTAAAGACAAGCCTTCAACTAATTTTTTCAAAGTTCGAAAACTTAGTTTTCCTGTTAATAACCCACCCAATATACCAAAGACTATATTTATTGATTCATAGGCTGTTATCTTGATTTCAGGGCCCTCGGCAGCACTGCTTAAAAATTTCTCCGAGAAAATAATATCTTTTTTGAAAAAGTACTCAAATTCATCTTTTTTCGCGCTGACTGCTTTGGTAAGGATTGCACGAGTGCTCGCAAAATCAGCACCTTGTTTTTGATTGTATTCTACATTAATATCCCAAAGTCCTTGCTTGCTAGTATCATTATTCCTCAGAGCTTTTCCGAGAACGCTAGAAGCTATCATCATTTGCACCATACTGCTAGTTACTCCTTCTCCATTATTTGGTTTTGTGAGGCAAGCAGCATCCCCGCTAACGATGAAATTGTCCCCTACAAAAGAGTATGGTGGCCTCGTATATGGGGTGGTTCCCCTTTCAAAATGGGTAATTTCATGTTCGGGCAATTTGATAGTTTTCTCAAACTCTTTATATATGCCTTCTGCATACTCGTAACTATGGCAAGCTCCTATTCCAATAATAGCTCCCTTCGGGTCCATTTGAGGTGCAATCCATGTTTTGTAGTATGGATATCCGGTAGATCCTTTTAAGTAATCTTCTTCGTTTTTCAATTTTACATATCTTAGGATTACATAAAACTTATCCTCGTCAGAAATATCAAAAGTTTCAACTCCATAGTCTAATGGCAATTTTTTCCTTGCCGCAGATGTCGTCCCCGAACAATCAACCACAACCCTCGCAGAAATGGTTTTTGTTTCTTCACCAGCCATATACTTTACCCCCGAAACCTTGCCCTCTTCGTATACAAAATCTTCAAATATTGCGGAGTACTCAAATTCTGCGCCTTTTTCTTCTGCCCAGCGATTCATAAGTGCTATATATTCTGGCATATGCATCCCGACAATTATATCTTTAGTTAGTTTCGGATAATTATCATAAGGTGATTTAGTATACGCATTCTCAAATTCAAATGCATGTATAGGGTTTCCCTCTTCAACTACAGGTATGCCGAAATTCTCGAAATCTCTTTTACAAACATGAAAAATATCCAATCGTTTTCCAAGTTTATCTTGACTTAATTTCTCTATAACCTTTACTGAAAAACCTTGCTCCGCCATTTTCCTGGCAAAAAACGAGCCTGAAGTCGCAGCCCCTATTATTACTACATCAAATTTTTTCATGAAACCTTCCTCTCTTTTTCAATTTCATCCAAAAATTTCTTTATTGGATGCAAAGAAAATTGTGCTTTCCATATATGAGGTTTTCCCATGGTTTCTATAAATTCCACCATGGTCTGACATTATTATTATTAACCAATCTTCTTCTGCATAAGTTGCTCTACTTTCTATTGTACTAATCAAACTATATGCATCATCTTCTGCGTTTCTAACTGCATCCATATATTTTTCAATAGATGTTTTATATCCAAATCCATGGCCGGCAGAATCCGTATATTCCAATATTCCAAAAATTGCATCGGTATCGCCCGATTCAATCCTTTCTTTCATGTCCAGAAAAGTATCTTCATCTTTTTTCCCCAAGACATAATCTATCGGATAACTATTGGTTTCGGCGGAAGTTACTTCTTTTACATAGGTTCGTTCTATATGTGGCTCCCAAGTAACTGAATAGCTGGTAGGTATACCTCTTTCTCCAAACTGATAGATAATACTTCTGCTTGTCTCTTTTAGCTCATTTTTGTTTGCCTCAACACCACTTACGCTTCCCCAAACACCCGTGAAAGCAGCAGCCCATCCTGGGGCAGTAGATGTATCTTGATCTCCAGGTTTTGCTCCACCGCAATAGCCCAAGTACACACCTCCAGTCTCTCTTAATTTAAAAATAGCCGATGTCTGATAATCCTTTTGAAGTGGAATTGCGTTCGCAATTGCACCATCGTACCCAACAAAAAGTAGCTTTGGTTGTTTCCCCGATGTATTATCTATCATATGGTCATACATCACATCGAATATGTCTGTTTGGGCTATTCTGTTTTCAAAGCTATTTTTAAATACCCCACTTGTATCAAGTTCATTGATAAATTCTTCTGGATTTACATAGAGTACCCCAAAATATGTACCCAATCCAACACCCACAAGAACTACTACAGCAACTGCAGATAAAAGAATTAATTTTATTTTTTTACTCATATTTCACCCCTATTATTATCTTTATATTTTATCATATGTTTTCCTTCATTTATATACCTGTGATCTGGCCCCCAAATTAATAATCCCTTTACCCTTTTTATATAATTTCTGCATAAATCCTCTAGTTAAAACAAAAAATGTCTATTATTCAATAATGCAGCTCGTCAAGCTATGCCTTTAAAATTGTAAATTTGAAAAAAAGCAGATTTAAAAAAAGTTGGCTTTACAACCGCCTAAACACTAATTCAGGAGAATTATTGTATATCCATTTTCTGAAATAGTACGAGTATATTCTTTATAAATATGCTCATATGAAGGGGGATAATCGGTACAAACAAGCTGTGCTCCGGTATCAAGTCTTGCCTCTGTGGTTTCAAACTCATATTTTGGATATATGTCCAGTCGAGTTCTGACTATATAGTTTTCTTCTATTAAAGGATCTAGTTTTTCTGGATGGTTGTAATCGTGATCTTGAGCAAAGCAAGTCAGATCTAAATACTTATTTTCTTTTAAACTACTTGCCCAAACCAAAGGTATCATAACCCTGTTTTCTGCAGGAATATCAATATACTCCTCGAAATTCTCATATTCATGAAGCAAAAATACGAACTTTCCTATACAATCTTCCAGTTTGATATATCCATTGGCTTCCCTCATCTCTTGAAAATCCCCAAAGCCATTTAACATTTGAGAATAAGTAATTACTTTATCTGGAAAATACTCAAGTATTAAATCATCTAGTGTTTCTAATTCCACCTTTCCCAATCCTTTTGCTTTGTCTAAAGGAACGTTATCTTTAGGCTCTATAGTAATAAAAATCGGCATATGGTTAGGATTATACTCCGACCACATCTTTATTTCCTCAAGTCCTTTCTCAAAATCAACGACCGAAGAATTAGTTTCTAGCCAAGAATTGTGATAGCACTCAAACCTATATTCATCTTCATTCTCCGCATAATACAGATCAAACTCAAATCCTCTAATGCCAATATTTAGTTGTTGAGTTATATTGTCGTATCCATAATTAGATTTTTTTCCTATCGCATAGGGGATAATATAGTTATAAAAGAACTTGGCGGGATTATGTAAACCCTGTTTGTAACTGTTGTGAGTACATAAATATCTCAGTTGATTTATCTGAATCTGCTCCGTGATAGCTTCCTGAATATTAAACCCACATATCGATTGTTCATCAATCTTTATTGCGGTTTCGTTATCATAACTTTCTGCCAATTCTACTATGTGTCCTTCCTGCCATTCAGCAAAAATCTGTCTTTGTTTCTCGGATTCTCCTATCGATATTCCAAAGAATATTGAAGCAAGCAAAATATATGCAACCAAAATAAACAATAACGATATGCTTACCTTCTTAAAAATCTTCATATTAATGCTTGATCTCCCCCCGACTACCTTCTCGAGTAGTTTTTATTCTTCGATAGTCTCGAGTAAAAAACTCACTGGTCTAAATCCATCGTTGCAGGAAATCATGGCTGATTTTTCATTTTTCATCCAACCATCGTATATATCCTTTCCCCCATGAGCTAAAGTCATTACAAAAGGAGAAAGGCTATCCCATGCGCTTACACAAAACCCCTCCGGGCGTTCCCATCCATTTGCGATAAATATTTGTCCTTCTTTCATTTCACAAGCATGGACCATAGGTTTTTCATATTTCTCTATTAGGTCAGTATAGTTTGCTTTTCTTACAACCGTTATCCTAATTTTTTTCATTGTCTTCTCCTAATAAAGCTTTCCTCTAATGTAAAATATAGCTATTCAATTTTATATTGTTATCTATAATAAAAACTCTTTTGTATCATAATAATATCATATTTTTCTAGTATATCTGCAATCAGGATAATTGCAACAGCCCATAAACCTTCCGTATTGTCCGTTTCGCTCTTTAAGAATCCCGCCACATTCTGGGCACACATCGGGACCAACACTTTTTTTTATGGACTCAAACTGAATGTTTTCTACTGTTTTCTCTTCTGGATTATTATAACACTCTTTGCATTTTCCAAGATTAATGCTATTTTTCCCACCCCACGATAAGAAATCCTTTTCTTTCTTAATTTTCCCGCAATCCTTACACTTTAACCATCTATTCCCTTGGGAATCGATGACTGGAGTATCCTGCTGCAAGAAACTAGCTTCCTCTATCGGTAGATATTCCTCTTTTTTCACCGTGGCTTTTTTCTCCAAAGAGGCACTTACTTGTTTCTTTTTTTGCTCTTCTCTTTTCCGCTGCTCTTCCTGCTGTTTTCTCCATTGTTCTTCTATTTCTCTCTGCCTCTCCTCCTGTTGCTTTCTCCATTGTTCTTCTCTTTCTCTCTGCTGCGCTTCCTGCTGTTTTTTCCTTTCTTTTTCCTCCTCCAACGATCTAACAAAACTACTTCTTTTTTTTGTTACTAAAGAAATAAGCGTTTCTCCCGAAAAGCATATTTGCCCTTCATTGTCTATATCAAAATCATTTAGTAACCCAGACACAACAGTGATTTCTTTCCATATTCCGTAATTATCTTTTTCATAAAACAACACTTCAAGCTCTGCTTCTTGATAATAAGTTTTTACAGACAATAATAGACAGTATCCTTGCCTTTCTTGAACCTTCATTAAACTTTCTGGATACTGACCGTTATTACAACGATTCATCATATCAACGAAATATAAAACACTAAGGCCTACACTATTGTTATCTAAAATGCGTAATTTTTCTTCGGATAAATTTTGTCTATCCGGGGTATAGGACAAAGCAATCTTTCTAGTTCTTGAAAAAAAGGAAAATTCATATTTCCTGTTTGAATCATCAACTTCACATATTGGAACGCGAGCCTCTATGTCAACCGCGTGCAATTTTTCATCTAACCAACATTTCAAAACTATTCTAGAGAAAATAGACGTCTGGCTCTCGATACTGACCTTACATTCGGCTTTGTTTTCCCCCTCAGGCATACGAAAATGCTGTTCCCTTAAGCCTTTATCCCCTGCAACTAATACAAGGTTTGCACCGCAGCCGCAAGGACAGAACAACTGTTTTGCTCGGCTTTTCGCTCTAAGCTCTTTTAGTTTTATACGATCATTGATTTGCATCCCATTAATGGACGTATATATTGTTTCGATTCCAATAATCTTATCGCCCAAAAGAGCCACTGGTCTTTTTACCATATTGAATTCTCCCCCTCATTTACCGATACATCCTAATCTTATCAAGCTGGATAATGATATTATTTCACTTTTATTTTTTGCAAAAAAAGGACTATATTTATATTATAAGACGCTTTTTCTTCCAGTCAATATAAGCATGGTCCACTATTAGGACATCTATATATTTCTACGCATTAACTCTCCACGTTAAAAAAATACAGCCCCCATATATTATGTTGGCTGTTAAATATCTTATTATTTTTTCTTTTTATTCTTCTTTTTCTAACTATCGGATTTGTTTTTTATTCAAAGTGCTTTGATACATCTTTCAGATATTTAATAATTGTTATATGCTGCGGGCAGGAACTCTCACATTTACCGCACTCAATGCATTCTGTAGCACTGCAATACTTTTTGGCAAGCTTTTTATATGAAGCTCTATATGTGGTCTGCTTATTTGGAGTCTGCATTGCCTTGTTATAAATAGTAAAGAATTGGGGAATAGGTATTTTCTTTGGACAACCTTCAATACAGTAACCACACGTTGTGCATGGGACTGTTATTGCCCCATTGATAATACTCACAACCTTTTCAATGATAGCTCTTTCCTTCTCGTTGAGTGGCTCAAAGTTTCTCATAAAGGAGATGTTGTCCTGTATTTGCTCGAAATTTGACATACCAGACAATACTACCATTACGTTATCAAGAGATGCTGCAAAACGAATTGCCCAACTTGCTATAGATGCATTTGGGTTATAGTCCTTTAATAATTTTTCCGCCTCGGCAGGAAGATTCGCCAAGGTTCCACCCTTTACCGGTTCCATAACAATGACAGGTTTGCCGTGTTTTACGGCTACCTCATAACACCTGCGTGACTGTACACGCGGACTATCCCAATCCAGATAATTAATTTGCAATTGTACAAATTCTACTTCAGGATGTTCTGATAGAATCGTATCTAAAACTTCGGCGTTATCATGAAATGAAAAACCTACGTGCTTAATTTTTCCCTCTGCTTTTTTCTGCTGAACAAATGAAAAGCTATCCAATTCCTTAGCAAGCTTGTGGCTTTTAGCCGTAAGTGAGTGGATTAAATAGTAGTCAAAATACTCTACCCCACATTTTGCCAACTGCTTATTGAAAATAGTCTCCTGTTGTTCTTTATTTCGGATAAATGGTGCCATCACGGGTAGCTTGTCTGCTAGTATAAAATCCTCCCGCTTGTACCGATCTACTAAAGCGGTACGTACCGTGGATTCACTTTTAGATAGGTGATACATATATGCAGTATCGAAATAGACAAAGCCGTTATCAATAAAATAATCGGTCATTTTCTTGACCATACCTAAACTGATTAGGGTTGGCAGCTTGAAGTGTACCGGAAGACGCATAAGGCCAAAACCTAATTTTTTCATTTTGTTCTCCTTTTTTATTTTTAATTATTGAAAAAATATATATTTCTTTAATAAGCATTTCATTCAATCTATGTTAAAGACAAATATGCTTTCGTTGGGTAATTTACAACCCCGTGTTTTTCTATTTACGCGTCATACAAACTAGAGTTTCAAGGTGTGTCATAACTACGAAATCTATCCAAAATATAAGACATTTTGTAGTTTCACACCTTGCGATACAACAAAATCTCCCACATAATGAAATATTAATAGCCTCGTCTTAAGCTTACCTTCTTATTCTATCATATTTCCAATATTTGCAAAACCATTTGACTAACCCTCTTTATTAAGATAACATTCCCAAAACATTTGGAGAGCATTAATTATGGGAAAGAAAAAAGTTATTACCATTGAACCTACACTAGTTAGAGATAAAGGATCTGAAAACACTAACCTTCGTGTCGCAGCTTGCTGTCGAGTTTCTACCGACAGCCAAGAGCAAGAAAATAGTTACGAAAACCAACTGACACATTATACCAATCTTATCAATAGTCACCCATCTTGGATAAATGCCGGTATCTTTGCCGACAAAGGCATAAGTGGAAAATTCAAAAACAAACGCCCTAGTTTTCTCAAAATGATAGCAGCTTGTGAGGCAAAGCAAATTGACCAAATCATTACAAAATCAATTTCTCGTTTCGGTCGGAATACGCAGGAGACCGTAGAAATTGTTCGCAAACTTCGTGACCTAAACATTGGCGTATTTTTTGAAAAGGAAAACCTGTTTTCTTTGGATTCACGCACTGATTTTATTTTGATGATACTGAGTTCAATAGCTGAGGAAGAATCACGTGACCTATCTACCAATGTAAAGTGGACCTTTGCAAAACAAGCCTCACAAGGAATCATTATGTCCCCTCATGCATATTTTGGTTATACGGCAAAGGGGAAAGACTTAGTTATCAATTCTAAAAACGCAAAAATCGTGCGCCTGATTTATGATACTTTCGAGCAGAGAAAAGTGTATCCGCTGTGGCAAAATACTTGGAACAGCAAGGCATACTTTCGCCACATGGTAATATTAAATGGCATTATTCTACCGTCCGAATTATTCTTACTAACGAGGCATATATTGGAGATATTATTCTTCAAAAAACTTTTACTAATGACTTCCTTTCGAAACGAAAAAAGAGTAACGGCGAACGAAAAAAGTGGTATGTAAAAAAACCACCACCCCGCTATCATTACTCGAGAACAATTTGCCAGAGTACAGCAACTCCATTTTGACAATAAGGAAACCAATAAGCGAACAAAAACCTTTACTAAATTTCCATTTTCCTGTTTACTCGTTTGCGCTAATTGCGGACGGCATTATATGCATGCCGCGTATGTGATTGGTGAAAAGAAAATACCTTATTGGATTTGTCTATCGGTCAAACACTATAAGGAGGTTGGCTGTACCTCGCCCGTTATAAAGGAATACATACTAAATCGTGCATACCTATCTATTTCTCCCGACAATTCATTATCCACCTTTCGTGACAAAGTTGAAAAGGTTGTGATAGATAAAATGCTCGCAACATATTTTTTTTATTCTGGTGAAGTGGTCAAACTTGATTTGACTAAATTCAAAGAATAGGGTCTGTGTCGTATTTTTGTTACACTATATACTCTGTATTGTGGTACTCGTTTTATAATTATCGCTTTTTGTAATGCGAGGCACCTTAACATTTCTAAAAATATTACTTTAATTGTTTGTAATTAAAATAAATTGTCAGCAAAAATTATAATCATTAAGCATCAAACTGTTCGGTTTAATCCTAAAACCTTTTGCAATCTTAACACTGCCACCGACACTAGAATCAAAGTAGCCATTAAAATACATCTCGGCTTTCATAAGATTATATTGGCTATCAATGATATAGGTTTCGTAAATATCTACCATACCTGTAGTGCACGATGTAGACCCTTTGCGAACAAGGTATCCATAAAATCCATTTCGTCCTCCTTTAGCAATAATTGCTTCACCATTAAGCCCTTCCATTTCTGGTATAATTTCTATTGCCTTATTAGCAATTAACATCCTACCTTTTAGCGACCCCATTGGACTATCTTTTGAAAAACCACAACCGGTATATATCACTTTTTCTTTCGGCATAGTATCAAGTTTCTTTAGTATGTAGCGAATAAAATCACAATAAGGCATATTTATATTGACCATTTCTGTTTTCAATCCGATAATAAAATGATATGCTGCCTTAATGTATTCCCCTTGATATGAGTAAATAGTACCCATTAGAATATTCATATCTCCCCATTGTTTTAGCCAAGAAACATATTTTTCGTTCTTTATGTTCGGAGTTGGCATTTGAGCCTTTGCCCAATCAAAAAAACCAATTGTCATGTCATAAGCTTTATTCAAATCTTTGTCTATACCATAACCTCCGAAAATGTTTCCGAAAATTAGCATGCAACTTTCTTGCCAAGACAATTGACTTTGATTCGTGCCATTGAGGTTAGACAAGTCAAGCGGTTTAACTTTCCCCATTAAAATTGAAGCATCAAAATAAGGATGTACCTCTTGATGCTTAGCAAAAATATTTTCGTTCATTGGCATGCCCATAAGTCCAATCATTGTGTCCGTGTCATATGATTCAACTTCTTCCTCGTACTCGGATTCATCATCTTCGTCAACAGCGAAACTTAAGAAAACGTTCTTTATCAATGTTTTTATTTCACCTATGCTAAGTTTTTTATTTTTTGCCAAATTTTTTACTTCATCTTGTACGGCAGCACATAAATCTGTTGGTTTGCGAGTAATACAACAAAAACATTTCCCTATTAGTAAATCGATGTCTTTACTGTCATAAATAAGCTTATTTTTGTTCGTTGCCGTTATTTCATCAATCAAGTTAATAATTGATTCACAACACTCTTTATGCCACTCATCATCAAAAAAATCATCCCCAAAATCTATAGGCAGATTATCAAAAAACTCTTGAAATTTGCTATAATCAATTGAAAATGATACATTGTCAAAAATCTCATCTTCAAAACTATCAAAATCTCCAATTTCAATAAATCCCATAGTAAAAATAAAATCTATAAATTGATTGCGTTTTTCACGCTCCCACTTCAATTTCGTTAGTATGGTATTTACATCATTTGTTCCTTGTCTAAAAAGTGTTGCGATAATTTCAGCGTCTTCTTCACTAACAGAAAATTCTTCAACTCTTTTATCATAATTGTCATCTTTAAACAAACTTTTCATTAAATCATCAATATCTTCTTTTGTTTTTGAACTTTTCTTTTTCTTTAACGTTGCAGATGCAACCGCTGATATCTTTTTCGCTTTTGGATTATATTTCGCCAATGCTTTTTCCATAGAATCCGTAATATCGAAAAAATTTGTTGATGTTTCGCCGTGAGTAATACTTGAATTGTCTGGGTTGACCTCACATAATTCACCTTTACCATATCCAAACTGATTTGTTCCACTTGATGTTCTCATTGCAACTAAATATCTTCTTGTCTTTCCGTCACTACTTAATGCCAAGATGATATATAAGCAATCACTTTGTTTTTCAGCGATGCATTCTAAAAATGTGAGCAACCAACCTGCAGTTGCTTCATGTTCAAAAGAAACGTTAATAAGTGCATTCTCACAATCATCATCACTTTCATCTACTGCCTTTTGGTGCAACTCGTTATATATTTCTTCTATAGTTTCGCTATCTTCATTTTCTATTGCTTTTGTAATCTCGCCATCAATGTCATCGAAAAATCTTTGTGGTAAAGTTTCAAGTTGAACTTCTATATTTATATTGTTTTGTTCGCCAAAGCTTCTGTTTGATATTGTGTTGCTGACTCTATTCTGCTCAGAAAAACTGTCGTTAGCAACAGTCGCCCTTAACATCTCAACAATTTTATTAGCCTCATCATCTATGTTATTCGATTGTGAAAATGTTTTTTGTAGTTCACCAGATTTAACATTTGAATTAAAATGTATTCCACCAGTCAAAAAACCAACTGCACCGCCATACATTGCTTTAGTTCAATCCCATTTTTCTCGGCAAAATTAAATAGTTCTTTTCTGATTCTTATTCCGATTTCGCCTTCCTCTGTGCTCCTTGCCGGGTCTAAATCAAGTTGCATGAGTAATGTCAGCAGATACCGGGTATACCAATTTGCTGCTATGTGCTTTTTCATGGGCGATAGCACTTTTGTTTGCTGCATGTTTGCCATTTCTAAAAACACATTGTCGTCAATTTCATCCCCGTTTGAATAAACTGCCAGCATTCTGTAAAGACGCATTCCCATAGGAGGGTATACCTTATCCTCTTCAAGGTCGGAAATATACAACTCCGTCTCATTTAGTTTTGCGGCAACTTCGGCAACCGTAAGTCGTAATATTTCACGAATCCCTCTCATCAATTCGCCGAAAGTATTTGCTTTAATTCCGCTGATAAAAAACTTCTTTTTCATTACCTAAGTCCTCCGTTATAGAACATAATCTTATCCTTCCACGGATTAATTTCGCTCCAAAAGTCATCATACAGCTCTTTCGAGGGAGAAAGTTTTATATTAAAAATCATCATGTTTTTTCTTGCTGCCTCCAATGACTCACTGATACTCGCCGCACTTGTACCGCCCTCCGCATTGGATATATCTACAACGCGCATATTTTCATAATGATATTGATAATAACGTTTTGCCTGCTTTTTGGGAAGCGTGTTCTCTAAAGTTATCTTAACCTCAGCAAGATGTTTTTCATGAAATTTCAGCGTAATCTTCTCACATTCAAGCCGAGCTTCTTTTATGATCAGTGGTATTGGCATTGTCCTGCTATCCGGCAGGGTTGCACATTGCCCGTCTGTCTCGTCATAGTCCTCGTTGCCGCCGGCATCTTCAATGTTCCAATCATTAGGAAATTTGTGTCTGTATTCCGAACGCGTATGTTTACGGTTATTCTTCTTTTCATATTCGTCAAAATCTTTTATTATAGCGGCTGCCTTGGGCGAAAGTTTTAGCTTTGTTATTAATTCCTCTTCTACAGACCCATATGTATATTCCTCTAATTTGTGTTTTTGCGGGTCAAAGCAGTCTGAGAATATCAGCCGCGCCGTTTCAATATCTCCGCCGACAGCTGCAAATTTATCTATAAATTCCTTCGTGCGCTTTTTCGCATCGTCCCTTTCAAATTTCTTAAAACGTTTAGCATCCTCAATTTCATTTTTTATTACTGCATACTCATCGGCAAAAGAAAGCACAAGGTTTCTCACCTCTTCAAATTCTGGAGCGTCAAAAAACAGCTGTTTGAATACTTTAACGCTATGCCGAGAAAGCTGCAGTTCGTTTACAGCTTGTTGATTTTCTTCTTTAATCTACGGAACTCGGCAATAATCGCCGCCTCGTCCTTAATATCAACGGGCGGTCGTTTTAGCGGTGAAGGTTCACTTCTTTCGGTTAAGTTGTCTTTTATGCTGTTGTCCATATCTATGCAATTACCTTTTCATTGCTTTGTCATCGCTAGAATTTCTGAACTGTTGATTTCTTATCGCTTACAATATCTGGCGAACGAGTATTCAAAAATAATATCTGCTTTTACGCTTTTCCAAAATTGCCACTCCGTTGCAGTGCTTTTTGTAATCTTTCCTAATTTCCATTGTGCGACAGTTTCATTGTTTTCTGTAATGTGCTGCGGTATCCTTTCGCCTTTTTGATATAGTGCTATCAGTTTAGTGTATTCGCTATCGTATTCAACAAACATAGCATATGCTTTTTGAGCATCGCTTGTCACTATCGCAAATGCTGTAATGTTCTTTGCTTCAAAGAACGGAATATGCACCCACTCGTCTTTTTTCTTTATCAACTTGTCCCAAGCGGAGTCAATGTCAATCAGAAAAATATACCTAATTTCAATTTCCTTTTCTAACACTGGCGCATTTTTCAATATGTCAAGCAATTTAGAACTACCTGCAATTATCCCACTTTGGTAATCTATATCGTCGCCGTAAAGCTCGAAGTCATTTGCATCCAATTCCTCGTTCAGTATGTTTTCCGCCTGCTCTATCGATTCCAAAATCCCTGTTATGGGTTTTATATCGCTTAATCCGTATGCTTTTCCGAGTGCGTAAAAGTCGATTGTCAGCAATTCGTCAATAACGATTTCCGCTAAAGCTCTTTGCAGTATTTTTTCAAGCTTGACTATATCATAAAATGGTGTAGCTATATTCTTTTTTCTTTTCATCTCGGGAGCGTCTTCCCAATCGTCGCTTGGAAAAAGCTTATATGCTGTTATCATGCCGTCTATATCCACCTCGCAAAGCTCTTTCAGCCTTTTTGAAACTTTGCAATACACAATCTCTATTGCATCGGGAATTATGTCGTATAATTCACTTTCCTTAATTTGCAATTCCAAAATGTCCTGTTGCATCTCCGCCTTATTACTTGCAATATGTCCGAGTGAAAACCGCGTTAATAAAAACTCCTCGACAAGCGAAAAATCCTTTGACACTCGCATGACCTTATAAAAACTATCAGCTGTTTCAATAACGCAAACTTTTCTTGGTTGTGTTCTTTTTTTGGGCATATTTCACCCTCCTTTAATTACATGTTATCTCCTGTCCCAGATCTATAATCGGCAATATTCAAGAGCCAAAAAAGATACTCTTGTCATGGTAATATAGTGCGTTAACAATACTATCGAACACAACCGGTCCAACAGTAAGCTTTTGTTTAACTTTTTCGAAGATGTTCTTGTCCTCATCGCTTATGTTCTTCTCATAAAGCATTGTATCGGTTTTTGCCCAGCCGCTTATATGCATAGCCAGCCTTTCCGTCAACACCTCGTCCAGCCATTCATCCACTTTCCATTTTTTGCTGGATAACTTCTCCACAGGGTTAGCCGTATTTTCCTCAGCGCACAATCCGACTGTCCAGCTAATGGGTTTATCCTTATCGCCGGTATATTCATACTCTGTAAAAGCATAATGAATCAACTCGTGCGCAATAATATGCCTTAGGCGGTTTTTATCATCTATAAGATTTAGCAAATATGGCACTTTATCTCCAAAAACAATCGGTTCAACATATTTATTAATAACAATTTCATTGTCTTCCGGACAAAAAACGCCGCCGCAATGGTCTGTATTATCTTTATCAATATTAACTGCAATTTTCAATTCATTGCTACTATGATTGTTGGGATAATCGTAAAAAGACTCCCGAAGTGCCTTTCTTAAGCGCCTATCTGCCCATTTATATGCACGCTCCACCACCCGCATCGCTCGGCAAATTTCCGCCCACGATTCTTTTGTCTCAGGCAGATTAGTATAAAAGTTTATTGAGTATTCTTTCTCGCTTTTCTTCATGTAAAATCTTATTTCAGTTAATAATTTCCATTCTATATGAGCTACTTATCCTCTGTCCAAAAGTCGGCGAGACTTTTTGCTTGCTCTAAGACGGTTTGGATTGCTTTTTCTTTCTTGTCGGGCGGGTAGCCGTATTTTGTTAAGATTCGGCGGACATAGACCATAATTTGCGCCCGCGCCGATTCTTTTATCGTCCAGTCTATCGTTGCGCTGCTTCTTATCTTTCCTGCAAGATCACGGGCAATTGTGCGGAGTATGTCGTCACCCAAAATCTTGACTGCGCTGTCGTTAGTTTCGAGCGCGTCATAAAAAGCAAGCTCATCGTTTGATAGCCCCATTTTATCGCCGCGTTCTTTTGCCTCACGGATTTTTTTGGCAACTTCCAAAAGTTCTGCGATGATTTCCGCTGTCGTCAACAAGTTGTTTTGATACTTCTTGACGGCGTTGTCGAGCATCTCCATCAGAGTTTTTGCCTGCGACAAATTATGCTTATTTGCGAGACGGATTTCATCGGCAAGTATCTTTTTTAATAGTTCTATTGCGACATTCTTATACTTCATACCTGCAATCTCTGCCAAAAACTCTTCGCTCAAGACAGAAATTTCGGGCTTAGCAAGTCCAGCAGCATCGAATATATCTATAACCTCGTCACTTTTTATTGACGAGTCAATTATATTGCGTATAACCGATTCATAATCGCTGCCACCGCCCGCGCCGCGCTCAAACTTTGTAAGCCGCGCCTTAACTGCTTGGAAAAACGCTATTTCCTCCGCGCTGGAAAGAGCGGTAGGATCGGGTACGGCAAGCGCGTAAGCCTGCCCTAGAAGCCCTACTTCACGCAGATATCGTTCTTTGATTTTGTCACTTTTAAGAATAAAATCTTCGGTCTGCAAAATAATAGAAAGCTTATTTCGTATATCGGCGGTAAAAAATTCTTTATACTTAAATCCGTTGAGGATATCTCTGACAACACCGAGTTTTTCTATCATCACATGTACGGCTTTATCCTGCATATCAGCGGGAACTCCTTTGCCTCCGCTCTCTGCGTAAAATTGTAAAGCCTTTTTTAGATTGGTAGCGATGCCTATGTAGTCGACAATCAAGCCGCCGGGTTTATCCTTAAAAACACGGTTTACTCGCGCTATCGCCTGCATAAGGTTATGCTCTTTCATTGGTTTGTCCACATACATGGTATTAAGACAAGGCGCGTCAAACCCTGTAAGCCACATATCCCTTACAATGACAATTTTTAATGGGTCGCTCTCATCCTTTATTCTCTCGGCTAAAGCTTTGCGCTCTCCCTTCGTTGTATGATGCTTTGCAATCTCCGCCCCGTCTGCGCTCGTGGAAGTCATTACGACTTTTATCGTTCCTTTGTCAAGGTCGTCAGAATGCCAATTGGGACGAAGATTTGTAATTTCTTTATATAACAGCGCGGCAATACGGCGGCTCATACAAACAATCATAGCCTTTCCGTTGAACACCTCTTGCCGTTTCTCATAATGCGTGACAATATCTTTGGCAAGCGCCTTTATGCGATCAATGTTACCGACAATCGCCTCCAGCTTCGCCCACTTGATTTTTGCCTTTTGCGCCTCGCTCTGCTCGCCGTCGTCCTCAATAATACCTTTGTCGAACTCATCTATAAGCAGCTTACCTTCCTCTGTAAGGTTGACTTTTGCAAGCCGTGATTCATAATAAATCTTGACCGTTATTTTGTCGCTTTCAGCGCTTGCTATGTCGTATATGTCCACATAATCGCCAAAAATTGCCGAAGTGTTGGCATCCTTCTTTTCTATGGGTGTACCAGTAAAACCGATAAAGGTTGCATGCGGCAACGCATCACGGACATATTGGGCAAAGCCGTAGACCGTCCGCTTACCGATTACCTCTTTGTTCTCATCCTTGACATCCTGTAGTCTTGCCTTAAAACCGTATTGTGTACGGTGCGCCTCATCTGCTATGACAATAATATTTTCACGCTCGGATAACCGTTCAAAGGTTGCCGTTGCTCCTTCTTTATCGGGCGAGAACTTTTGTATGGTCGAGAACACCACACCCCCGCTGGCTACCTTGAGAAGCCTTTTAAGGGAATAAGGGCTGTCTCCCTCCGTGCTGTCTGCCTGAACAGGTATTTGTCGAAGTAATCCGCTATTCCCTGCAAAGGTATCGAACAGCTGATCGTCAAGGTCGTTGCGGTCTGTTATCACAAGTATTGTAGGATTATTTAGCCCCTGTATAATCTTGCCGGCATAGAACACCATTGAAAGCGATTTGCCGCTCCCTTGGGTATGCCAAACCACGCCGCCTTTTTTGTTGCCGCCACTTGCCGCCGCCACCGTAGAGGCTACCGCTTTGTTTACGGCATAATACTGGTGATAAGCCGCAATCTTCTTTGCGGTTTCCACTCTGATGATTTTGGTTACCTTATCTTCGACTTTGGTCTTTTCAAAAGTGATGAAATTGCGTATATAATCAAGCAAGGTATTAGGGCTCAGCAGACCGTGAATAATCGTTGTCAGCTCGTCTTCGAACTTGCCCGCTTCCGTCAAGCCGTCCTTTGTTTTCCAGGTAGAATACCGAGAAAAGCCTGCGGTAAGCGAACCGGCTTTTGCTTCCAGTCCGTCGGATATGATATTTATTTCGTTGTAGGTAAACAGCGAAGGGATAGTTGCCTTGTAGGTTCCTATCTGGTCGTACGCCTTCCTTACCGTTGCGTTCTCATCGGCAGGATTCTTTAACTCGAACAGCACCAAAGGCATGCCGTTAACAAAAATCAAGATGTCTGGTCTTTTGTTTTTGTGGTTTTCTATAATAGTAAATTGATTGACTGAGAGAAAGTCATTGTCTTTCACTTTCGCAGGGTCGAACTCTATAAGCCTTGCATAATCGTTTTTTATCTCGCCGCTCTTTCTGTATTCTACGGGGACGCCGTCTATCAGCAGATTATGAAACATCTCGTTGTCAAAAACGGTATTGCCCGTGCCAATATTGCGTACAACTTTTACCGCCTCGGCTACCGCGTCTTCGGGCAGGTGAGGATTGAGCCTTCTTACCGCCGCCGCAAGCCTTTTGAGAAGCAGCACCTCTGAAAAGTCGCCCCTTTCGGGTGTCGCCCCGTCGGGCGCAAGGTCGGGACCCGCCGCATATTGATAGCCCAATATGCCCAGCTCCTCAATCGTCATTTTTTCTATTTCGGATTCATAAATGCTTGGTTTCCTCATAGTTTCCCCATCCTTTATACCGTCACACGCACTTCGCCGCTAATCAATTTCGGCAATAACGTATCGCGCAGTTTTTTGAGTGTGTTTAATTGTTTTGCATTGCCATGTATCTTTTCAAACAACGGCGCAACAATATCGTTGAATTTTTTAAGCAAATTATTGGGTGGAATAGCAAGTGTTATTTCACCAAACAATGTTGTGTTTATGTTTAATGTCATTGTTCCACCACTACCCAATGCTTGCAACTCTTCATAATAACTTTTTAAAAAAAGAAATAGAAAATACCTAGTTGCATTTTCAAATGGAATAATAGTATTGATTTGCTGATTTGTCTGACTTGGGTATACATTCATCGTCACTAAGCCGACCGTTGCAATACAACTTACATTAATAGAAAATGGGGGCACTGTCTTATTCGCTTGACTTCTTGCCCCGAATTCACTTAATGTTTCATTCGCATCAAATACATAAACCTTATTATGCATATCAGGAATTTTTATGAATGGTATATTTCCTCCAAAGTACTGGGTAACTTTGGTTGATGGTGTTTTTCCGCAAACAATTTTACCTAGTTTATTAAGCTGCTTTTCCTCCCAATCGTCGTTTGCTTCCTCAATAAACCATTGGCGAAAATAGGTTGACGCTAAGGCTTCAAGGGTTTTGTTCTGCCTGGAGAGCAAATCTATTTTGTCGTCAAGCGATGACAAAACCTCTGCGATTGCTTTTTGTTCAGGTAGGGGTGGATACATAATTTTCAAATTAGCTATGTCTTTATAATTAACACAACCAAAAACAGTTCCATTTTGATTATTTATTAGTTCTTTCGAATAATGCCTTATTAAGTAATATAAAAACTCTTGTTCGTTTTGATTATGATTTAGTGAGCAAACTCCTCTACCTAAGCACATCTTAATAGGGGTTATATTAACATCTCCGACGGGTGCACGAACACTCATTATTACATCGTAAGGCTCTGCAATCTTCGTTACAACATTTGTATATGTATCAAAAGTTGGATATTTTGCACCAAAAGTTCGATTTCCTTGCAAAAAAGGAAGTCCTTGTTTTTCATAATTGTAATGTTCTGATTTTGGGGATTGCCCCATATTGATTTTACAAATATCTCCAAGCGTTGTATCTCTCCACTCACTCATTGCCGCCGCCTCCGCTTGTAAGTTTCTTCTGCATTTGTTTGAGCGTTTCCAGATAAGCTTTTTCTACTTCGGTAAGCTCATCAGCGGTTTGCGCTTTGTAGAGGGTATATTCGCTGTGCGCTTTTTGTGTTGCGGCTTCGTGCGTTACGGTACCGCTGCCCTCCAATATCCCCATGCCAAAATCGCGCGAAAACTTATCTAGGGTATGCAGCCAGTCGCGCATATACATCGGCTCTTCTCTTTCGGCTTTCAGTTCCGCCATATCAAAAAAGGCGTTTACCATACGGCGCAGGGCAAAAAGCTCTTTTTCTGTCATATAATTCTTGGCGATTGTTACTTCACTCTTTGTGGGGCGGTTGCCCTTAAACGCCGTCAATCCCATAAAGGGCAGCGTCGCATTGGCTCGGTCAAAAACGATTTCGCTTGCCGTTTTTCCGCTTGCTGCATAATGGAATTTATTCTGAATGATTTTGAAAAACTCGTAGGTCTCGGGCATAGAAGCGTTATAATCGAGGCTTGTTGCGTAAAGGTCTAGTATTTGACGGTACATGACTTTTTCGCTTGCGCGTATGTCGCGTATCCGCTCTAACAGCTCTTTCCAATAAACGCCGCCGCCCATGTTTTTTAAGAAGTCGTCGTTCATCGCAAAGCCTTTTTGCAAATATTCGTGCAAAACGCCCGTTGCCCACTGCCTGAACTGTGTACCTCTGGGTGATTTTACTCGGTAGCCCACGGCAATAATGACATCCAAATTATAATGCTGTATATTCCTAGAAATCTCTCTGTTGCCCTCTTTTTGAACTGTCAAGTATTCCTTGACAGTTGCTGCAGGGTCTAGCTCTTGCTCATCAAATATTTTTTTGATATGCAAGCTTATGTTTTGTTTGGTTGTTTGAAACAAATCTACCATTTGCGCCTGTGTAAGCCAAAGTGTTTTTTCGCCCATGCGCACATCTATTTTTACCTTACCGTCTTTGGACTGATAGATAATTATCTGCGATTCTTTTTTCATTCCGACAGCCTCACTTTGGCAAGGTTTTGCCTTATGCGATCATCAAGGGCTACGCTCTCTGCCATCTGAGTTTCAAGCTCTGCGGTCAAGGTTTTTACCCTTTCTGCAAAATCGAAATCGTCTTCGTCATCGGGCAGTCCTATGTACCGTCCGGGAGTAAGCACATAGTCAAGAGCGGCTACTCCGCCCTCGCCCGATATGCTTGCCGACTTGCAAAAGCCCGCTATATCTGCGTAATTGCCGTTCTGCGTTTTCCAATTGCGGTAGGTATCGGCAATTTGTGTGATATCATCATCGGTAAGCTCTCTGGTGCGGCGGTTGATAAGGGTACCCATATTGCGCGCGTCAATAAAGAGTATTTTGTCCCGTAATGGATTATTAGGATTGCTTTCTTTGGCTTTGTTCAGGAACCACAGACAAGCGGGAATTTGGGTATTTAAGAACAGCTTTGTCGGGAGATTGACTATGCAGTCCACAAGCCCTGCCTCGATAATAGCCTTGCGGATTTTGTCCTCGCCGCTTTGCTTGCTGGACAAGGAGCCTTTGGCAAGCACAAAGCCTGCCACGCCTTTCTGGTTCAGGTGATACAAAAAGTGCTGCACCCAGGCATAATTAGCGTTGCTAGGGGGTGGCGGACTGCCGCCGTACTGCCAGCGTCCGTCATTCCGCAAGGTTTCTCCGCTCCAGTCACCGTCATTAAAGGGAGGATTGGCTATCACAAAGTCAGCGCGCAAGTCCTCGTGTTCATCTTTGAGAAAAGAACCTTCATTATTCCATTTTACATTTGAGCTGTCTATCTGTCTTATGGCAAGGTTCATTTTGGCAAGGCGCCAGGTTGTTTGGTTGCTCTCCTGTCCGAACACCGAAACAACGCGGTTCATAAGCCGTGAAATCTCGCTTTTGTCACCATCGTATTTGTCTGCGTGCGCCGCGATAAACTGCTCGCTCTGCACGAACATCCCACCGCTGCCGCAACAGGGGTCATATACCTGTCCACGGTAAGGCTCCAGCATTTCTACAAGTAATTTTACAACGCACTTTGGCGTGTAGAATTGCCCTCCCTTTCTGCCCTCTGCAAGCGCAAATTGGCCCAAGAAGTATTCATACACTTTGCCCAAAACATCGTTTGACCTTGACACGCTGTCACCAAGCGCTACTGTAGCGATAAGGTCAATGAGTCCGCCAAGCGTTGTGGGGTCCAGGCTTTCTCTTGCGTAGTTTTTCGGCAAAACGCCTTTTAAGGATGGATTGGCTTTTTCTATATCCTCCATTGCCGAATCTACACGCTTACCTATAGGCTTATCAGTTTTTTTTGCTGAGTCCTGTAAATAGCTCCAACGCGCCTCAGGCGGCACGAAGAAAACATTCGCCGCGCGATATTCATTGATATCTTCAGGATCTGCATATTCATATTCGCCTTCACCTGAAAGCAACTTCTTGTGATGCTCTTCAAAATTATCAGATATGTATTTAAGAAAAATAAGCCCCAAAACAATATGCTTATATTCCGCCGCGTCAATATTCTTTCTGAGTTTATCCGCCGCCGCCCAAAGCACTTGTTCTATAGGTTGCTCTTTGATTTTCTTATTTGCTTTAGCCATTATGTTTTTCTCCCGTTATTCTGTCAATCCTTCTGCCGCCACATAAGCAGGTCAATAACTGTATATATTTCTACCTAGGTTTATTTATCGTCAAACTTTATACCTTTCTTTTGGCAAAACTCATCAAACTTGCGCCTCTCCAAAAACTGCGGTTCGTTGCGTCCTTTTTCCCATCTGTTTATCGTTGAAAAGGCAACACCTAGCTCTGCTGCAAGCTGAGCTTGTGTCAACTTTAATTGCCCTCTGACTTCTTGTACTTTTTCGCTGAATGTCATTTTACCACCTCTAAGCAAACTATCTTATATTATAGCATAATTTCCTTAAATTTCAACCCCTATCCTTAAGTTTGATATGTTCTAACCACACGACTAACGGTGTTAGGGTTGAAACTACAATATGTTTTTAGAGTTTTAGGTCTTATTTCAAAACTCACATTTGTAATAGTTTTATATGATATTATTTAATTGAATCAATAAAAACCAATAAAATAGGCATAAAAGCATCATAAAAGCTGTATTTTGCTTATTTACGCTTGATACAAACCAGAGTTTCAAGGTGCTTTGTTTGAGCAAACATATCATAAGGTTGGAACGAAAGGTTTTCTTCACCTAGGTTATGAATATCTCTCGCAAGTGTTGAAGGATTGCAGGAAATATAGACTATTTTTAGATTCAGATGAGTTGATCTAAGAGAATTTATTGTATTAATGAGCTTATCTGAAAGTCCTTTACGAGGTGGGTCAAGGAGAAGGCAGATTGAGCAAGCAGGATCAAGCCTGGGTATAACTGAAGGGAGAACTTCTGCACAATCTCCGCAAATATTTGTTGCTTGAGATGATATATCGTTGGCTGAATAGAGATTATTTGCATCTTCTATAGCTTCGGGGACTTCATCTATATTGATTATATGGGCTCCCATTTTTGCCATTATGGCGCCCATAAGTCCTACTCCACTGTATGCATCAATTACTGTAATTGAGGGGCTAGGAGAGATTAAAGATATTACTTTTGAATAGAGTTTCTCTCTGATATTGTCGTTAACTTGAAAGAATGAAAGCGGATTAAGGGATACCTTTATTCCCATTACTTCTAGCGTTTGTTTGGGGCCTGCGACATGAATTACCTCATTTCCCATTATTACATTGTTGTTTTCAAAATTTATGCTTATATAGAGAGAAACATCGGGAAACAAGGAAGAAAGTGATTTATAATATGAGTCCAGGTTAGGAAGTTTTTTTGCAGCGCTTACCAGAGTAACACAGAGCTTATCAAATATGTAGCGGGCAACAAGGTGACGAAGAATGCCTTTGCCGTTTTGGAATATAGGTATTTTGTTTTCGGACACATATGACAGAGTAAGCGAGATTAGTGGCTTAAGCCAGGGACCATGGAGCAAACAATCATCAATTGGGGTGATGTCATGTGAATTTGCTTTATAAAATCCTAATATTGGTTCACCGTTGAGAGTACCAAACGGAAGCTGAACTTTATTCCTATAATGTAATGGTAAATCTGATGGAATAATTGGTTCAACTAGGAAGTCAGATTTTAACATTTTACATAACGTGGTTTTTAGGGCTGAACGTTTATACTCAAGTTGGGTTTCGTAATTGACATGCATTAAGTCGCAGCCTCCACACTGGTAATAGTATTTACAAGGAGGGTCTACTCGTTTTGGTGATTTAATAATAATCTTTGAAAGTTTCGAAAAAACAAGAGTTTTAGAAATATGCTCTACCCTAACTATTACTCTTTCACCGACAAGTGCTAATGGAACAAAAAAAGTATAGCCTTCATGGTGGCCAATCCCCTCTCCGTTCACCCCTATATCTATAATATCTAACTCTATAATATCGTTTTTCAAAATCATGAAAAAATTATATCACAATTTGGATAAAAAATATTATTACATATTATATAAGGGGATTAGAGCACAAAAAAGACCATAACAATCTCATTATGGTCTTTTGGGTATTTATTCTAGCCAGGAATTAGCGTTTAACTCCGTAACCTCCGCTGGATCCTCCCCCGCCTTTGTGGCGTACGGCCATGAAGCCACCCCCACCGAGTACTCCAGTAATTAAGAATATTATGAGGGCTACTATTATCTTGGTCCAGAATGGAGAATGAGAGGAAAAGACATAGGCGATCAAAGACATAGGCGATTGAGCCTCAGAATCTTCTGCAGTAATTAGAAAATCTCTGTATACATCCATATCATAGTTAAAAGACTCATATCCATAGGCTTGCGTGTAAATTATCGAAATTAACTCATAATATAATTCGCCGAGGCCCATGTCAATGGAACCTTCCCATTCCGGATTATAAAGACACTCATCTATAAGATTTCCTGCCTCAGCTGCAGTAATATAGGCTTCCATTCGATAACCTATTTCAATCTGGGTACTTACGAGAGTGAGCTCTTCTTCATTTCCTGTGAAAAGTAAAAGGAGGAGGAGCCCCATATCGTTCTCTCCGATTTGCCACTGTCTAAATAACTCTGTCTTGTCGATTGAGGCAATTTCCCCTTGATTTTCAACAAGCATGGTTGTTACCACAAATTGAGCTCCGCCGAGATCTGTATCCTTTGTATCCTCATAAAGGCGAACTCCCTCGTTGTAGAAACTTTGTCTGCTTCCAGGTAAAAGTGCTGAGGCAAAATCATTAACATAAAAATCCGCGCTTGGGCGCGGATATTGATATTCATCTTCCTTTTGGCAAGACGATAATATAGTGCCGGCAAAAATTATTACCAGAAATAGTACTATAACGACAGTTTTACGCATGTCAGTCGACATTAATCATAGGAATCTCTTCAGAGCCATCTGCCGTTTTCCAATACTCAAGTTCTCTTTCGAAACCAAACATACCTATGAACAAAACTCTCGGGAACTTCTTAGCGGTTGTATTGTAGGAAAGTACGGCTTCATTAAAATCTCTTCTTGCTACAAACAATGCGTTCTCCATCCCCGACACCTCATACATATATGTGTTATATGCGCTAGTTGCAGTGATTTGTGGATTGGATTCTACAGTAACGATAAGAGCATCCAATGCAGCTGCTTCAAGAGCATCTGCTTCTATTAAATCTTCGTTAGTTATAGCTGCAGCATATGCCGCTCTAGCGGCAGTAATCTGTGTATAGATAGTTTCAGCGTGTTCCTGAAGTCCTTCAACAGCACCAATCAATTGCCCCATTTTGTCATGTCTTTCTTGCAATCTGTTCTTGATTTCGGCTTCTGCTGCATCGATGTCTTCACGAAGTGTAATGGTCCCATTGTATGCTACACCTGCGCTTATTCCGAAGAATAAGCCTACAATTACAATAACTGCAATAATACTAATAAGTGTTATCAATAAAGCTTTGTTTTTCATGTGTTTCCCCCTAATCTTTTAATGAAATAAATCTATCATTATGAGGTTCAATAGTCAATAGAAATTTTATTATTATCTTGTGACACTTTTTGTAGATAATACTACAAATTATTGAGAAAATGGCCATTTAAAGAGGAATATCTTTTCTGAAAAAAATATAGCTCTATTTTTTCTTTGGTATGAATTTTAAAGAAGCACTGTTAATACAATATCGAAGTCCTCCTCTATCTCTTGGACCATCAGTAAATACATGGCCTAGATGGGAGTCTCCATTTGAACTTCTAACTTCAATTCTTTGCATTCCATGGGATTTGTCTATAATTTCTTTTACAAGTTTTTTGTCAATTGGTTTGGAAAACGCTGGCCACCCACATCCTGAGTCAAATTTATCTTCCGAGGAAAACAGAGGCTCACCTGTAGCTATATCTACATATATTCCTTCATCAAAGTTATCAAAATATTCATTCCTGAATGGGGGTTCAGTTGCATTATTTTGCGTAACTTCATATTGTAACGGGGTCAAAACTTTCTTTAACTCCTCCTTATTTTTCTTGGAATATTGTGCTTGAGTATTTCTAGCTATATCAAAGGTCGATTTTCCGATGTGACAGTATCCGTTAGGATTCTTATCAAGATATTTTTGGTGGTATTCTTCCGCAGGATAATAATTATTTAGATTTAAGACTTCGACAGCTATTGGATCTTTATATATTTTTGAAAGGTCTTTTATCGATTCTAAGATTATTTGTTTGTCTGATTCATCGGTGAAATATATCCCGCTTCTGTATTGGGAACCAATATCGTTTCCTTGTCTATTAACCGCCGTTGTGTCAATTGAGGCAAAGAATAGATTCAGTAACTTAGTTAATGAGATCTCATCTGGGTTATATGTTACCTTGACTGTTTCTGCATGCCCCGTTCTTCTTCTGCAAACATCTTCATATGTTGGATTAATCGTCTTTCCATTAGCATAACCCACCTCAGTAGATAATACACCTTTAATAAGGGATAGGTATTTTTCAGTTCCCCAAAAACATCCTCCAGCTAGATAAATTGTCTTATTCATTCTTTCTCCTATACTGTTTGTATTGTTAATTTGCGAAAATTTTTTTGTTTAGTTAATATTTGGGATTAAAAAGTTATTCCGGAGATATTTCAAAGCGAAAATAAGCGTTGTCACTGTACCATAGAGGGAAATTAGTTCCCCAAATATTGTTATGAAGAATAAAAGATATCCCATCTTTTTTTACATCCTCATAATTGTTATCGAATCTCATAATTTTTCCTTTTCCAAGCGATACAAGAGGGGAATGTACGCTCTTTATTTTGTAAGAGCCCTTGCTATTCGAAAACTTTACATCCATCACTGCGGAACAATTTCTGTTACCATTGTATACTATATCGTAAGGATTAATATATGACCCCAGTTTTTTGAAGTGAATGCTCCTGTTGTCTGTTAATGGATATAGTCTAAAAATAGTTTCTTCTTGTATTCGGTTCGGATCTTTTCCTGTCCAGATCATCTCAATCAGAAATTTTTCTTGTTGTACAGAAAACTTGACTTGAATGTCTCTAGGGGCCCCGAGCTTACTACTTATTTCTTTTTCAGTAGATAGAGATATGATAACTGAATCCTTCGATTCTTTAAGCGATTTAATCACGTAGTGAAATCTTCCACTCGGGAATTTATCTTTGGTTAAACTAAACGCAGGTCTTCCAAAATCACCATAAGCCCAATTTACTCCCCTGACTTCCGGCCTATTGTAAGTCTCGAAAAACTCGTTTACATCCTCAATGTTGTGCGATACGTATTCTATTAATGATCCCTTCTCCGGGGAAGACAGAATAATTTTGCCTTGTTTAGATAAGGTTATGCCGCCATTATCATTTAGGGTAAGCAAATAATCGGAAAGTGAAAAGGTCCCGGTAACTATATTATTGCAGGGCTTGTCTAGAGAAGAGTCAAAAGATGCATTTGGAATAAGAGATGATAAAACTTTTTCAGCCTCTTCTTTATGAGTGTTGGTTAGTTTAGATAAGGAAAGAGAAATATATTCTCTTTGCTCCTTCCAAGTCCCTTCGATTCTTGAATAGGCTAAGGGCTTTTCTTTTTCTTTTATATCCGAAATGATTCGAGCAGCAATTTTTTCTTCTGCGTTTAGGGCTTCAACGCTGTTTTCAACAATGTCTTTTTCTTTTGCTTTCAAAAAATCTTCTTTCAGGTAGTTTGTATAATCGGAAAGCATTATCTTTACATCTCCACCGTTTGTGTGCTCTGCCAAGCATAATATGGCATCTGAAAAATCCTCATATTCCTGGGAGTCTCTTTTAAGCGAGCCTTCTTCTAACCATTTGCTTTTTAATCCCATAAGCTCTCTAAGAGATGCGGCTTTATATGGATCGGTGGTGCTTCCGTGAATCCAACTATCTCCAATCTCAGAGGTAATAACGGGCAGAGTATCGCGGATTTCCCACAATTCGTTTGCTATTTCATCTAAACCTGAGGCAATTATTTCTGCTTCTGGATAGAGTTCTTTATAGTGATCATAATTCTTCTTCGCTTGTTCCAGGTTTACCGGTCCGCAATTATCAGATGTGTGACAAAATGCAACCATCGATTCTATCCCTTCACAGGAAAAATTACCACCATAACTCTTATTGTAGACAACGACTATTTCACTATCCTTAAACCTCCAAAGAAAGATATCAGGAACATCAGGAACTGCAGAAGACTCGTTTACTCCTATGTGTAACATCTTTATTCCGTATTCTCTTAATATCGGAACCATAGCTATTGTATGTCCTGGAACATCTGTCATTTTCGCAGATACAGTATTTCTTCCAAACTGTTTATCAAGTTTTTTTATAATATCCAGCCCGTATCTGAATGTATCTTCATCCATTAACTCAGTGTGAGTGGTAAATGGAAGGGCGTGTGCTACTATGTCCCCCCTTTTCATAGCCTCGAATAAAGACTTAACTTGCAAAGGGGTTCCTTTTTTGAGCGCAGTATTAAGTATCCAAGAACCTGTTGTCCAGACAAATTTCTTATTTTCAGTATTTAGTTCTTTTGCAATACGAATCGCTTCAGGAATAAAAGAATCGATATATTGTTTTAATATATTTGCGGCAAGGTCAGTATATCCCAAATCCAAATGTGTCTTAGTGACTAAATAAACTTTCTTAATAATCATTTTCATGCCCCTTATCTTTATCAAAAATGTACTAATATTTGAACTGTATTTTTTTCTACTGGACACTAGGAAAAAGGATTTTATAGTTTAGTTTCCAGCGACGGAATACTTTCCGGTTCGACACTCTCTCTCCCTTTTTCAATTTTTAATGATTTAGATTCGAGTTCGGTAATAACCTCTGAATATTTTTTCTTTGTTAAAGGGTAAAAACATAGAATAATTATCATTATTAACCCGCTTGCAGCAGAAATAAGGCTGGTCGCATTAAACCACGACGTAGCAGTTTGCTGTTGAATTTCGGAGAGAACAATAACATTCTCGTAATTCTTTGGTTCAAACCCTATCATTCTTTGCCAGAACCAAGTTACTAGCATTAACACTTGAGCAATAAGCCCTGGAAGGGAAAACAACAAGCTTTGCATATGTCCTTCCAGTCTCTTCCCCGTTTTTTGTTGTTGAAAATCCGCTATTTCTCCTAACATTATGGGAATCAACAAATATGTAGGATTAATTGAAGAAATGAAGAAAAGTATTGTTATAGTTACAGCTGATGCCGTCCCAACAGGAATATTCTGATATCCAAATAATCCTAAGAAGCCAAATGATACTACACTCGTTACTGTAAACAATATTATTATTGCATTTTTATTTAGTTTTCTCGTCACTAAAGGTAGAAGAAACATTGCGACAGTCGACGCAAAGCCGATTATTGTCATTATTAGTCCGGAAATTTGCATCGCTTGCGTGGAGGTCTCAGCGAACCTAAACTGAATAATTAGAATTGTGAACTGCCTACAAAATTCTCTTAGAGAGCCAAAAGCGAGTGCTAAAAACAGAATGATTAAAGGCTTATTTTTAAGAAGCATTTTAGTGGCAATGCTGAATTTAATCTTTTCTTTTTTATCTTTATCCTTTAGTTCGAATACTCTTTCTCTAACCCTAAGAATAAACAAAACTAGTACTGTACCCACTCCAACAGCAATTATTCCAATTATCCTTATTCCCATATATTCCATTCCTAAAGAGGCGAAATGCGCTCTTATCGGACCCGCAATAATCTGCAAAACACTTGGAGCAAAACCAAAAATCAATCCTATCGGGGTCATCATGTCGGCGCGCTCTTGTGATACTGGAGTAATTACAGAAGGCATTGTTTGGTACATGTTATTTGCAAAATTCATTAATACAAAGAATGGGACGCAAGAGCAATATGCATAAATAATACGCATATTCTCCTCCCCTATTTGAGGGATCCAAGTAACAAGTACTGCGAACAAAGATAAGAAAGGAAGAGAGAACAAAATATATGGCTTATATCTTCCAAATCTTGTGTCCGTCTTCTCCATCAGAGTCCCGATAAAGGGTTGAATAATCAAATTTATTAATATGCCTGAAATCATTATCAGGTATGCATGGATTACATCAATATGATAAAAATATGGGATAAATGAAATAGTTGCGACATAGTATACCGAACTAGATATGAAACTTATTCCAAGCGCATATAGACCAAAAGTACCCATTTCTTTTATGTTTAGACATCTCCCTTCAAGGGGAGTCTTCCACATTGATTTGACTTTGCGTAAAGTACCTTTAATGTCTATTTTCATAATCCCTCTCTTTTAACTTATTCTTAGCGTCTTTTTTGCTCTTGCATATATACTATCAATTGAAAGTTTTAATAGCAATATTATTTTTCCCATATTAACATAACCAAAATGAAAATTCCTTTTTTATGATTATTTTTTGTTCCTTTCCAGTTGGTTTTCGGGTATTAATAAATGATTACAAGCAATATGTAATTTTTATACGCTTTATTTCAAGCTCCTTATAGTGTTATACTTTCGTTAGTTAAATAGGAGTAATATGCCATACAGTATTTATTTGAAGAAAAACGAAGAAAAAAGAATTTTCGCTGGTCATCCATGGGTTTATGCTAATGAGGTGTCCAGAATTGACGGGAAAGATAAGAATGGCTCTCTTGCAACAGTCTTCGATTATAGCGGAAGATATTTAGGCAAAGGTTTCATTAATCATCTTTCTAAAATATTAGTCCGTATTTTTATCAGAGATGATAAAGAAGTCTCGGAGGATCTCTTTAAAGAAAGGATACTTTACGCCGATTCATATCGTAAAAGTCTTGGACTTGGGGGCTCATACAGGATGGTTTTCGGAGAATCTGACAATCTTCCAGGACTCGTTATAGATAAATACGAGGATGTCTACTCCCTTCAATTCCTTACCCTAGGAATGGACAATTATAAAGATGTAATAGTTAAGATTTTGATAGAACTTTTCTCGCCTGCATGCATCTATGAAAGGAGTGACCTTTCTGTAAGAGAAAAAGAAGGCCTTTCGCAACAAAAAGGCTTACTTTATGGGGAATTAAAGTCCCCGGTCGAAATTCTTGAAAACGGTATTAAGATGTTGGTTGATGTCGAGAATGGACAAAAAACTGGTTATTTTTTAGATCAAAAACTAAACAGACTAGCGATAAGGAAATATTCGGAAGGAAAAAATGTCCTTGATTGTTTTTGCAATACCGGAGGATTTTCTCTAAATGCGGCAAAAGCTGGAGCAAAATCTGTTATTGCTCTTGACATTTCCCCCCTCGCGCTAGCAGATGTAAACAAGAATGCAGAGATCAATGGATTTTCTGAAATAATAAAAACAGAGTGCGCAAATGTTTTCGATAAACTAAGAGATTATAAGAAAGATGGACGTCAATTTGATTTAATTATCCTTGATCCACCTGCATTTTGTAAAAATGCAAGCGAAATACTAGATGCTATGCGAGGATACAAGGATATTAATTCAATCGCAATGAAGCTTGTAAAGAAAGGTGGTTTTCTTGTATCATCCTCCTGCTCCCAACATATTACTTTTCCCCTTTTCGAGGAAATGCTTAAGAGTTCTGCTTTTGAGGCTAAGTGTCAGGCAAGAATAGTCGAAATAAAAACCCAATCACCTGATCATCCTTCCCTTCTAAGTGCGAACGAAACAGCTTATTTGAAATTTTACGTGTTGAACATCCTTTAATGATTCTCTATAATTATTTCAACATATGCTAGCAATAAACTCATATAAAATAGGTGATAAATGAATAGATTTTCCAAATTTATTATAGCGCTGTCCCTTATACTAGTCCTTTCAGTTGGAGGGACAGTTGTTCTATATGAAACGCGAATTCTTGAGGATAACGCAATATCATATGAAAAAGCGGAAACACGAATTGATTCATATAGTACCATTTTTCTTCCGCGGGGAAAAAAGCTTACAATCCTTCAATTAACCGACCCTCAAGTTAAATATCCAATCAATAACTATGATAAGTTTGGTGGTGAAAACAGTAATGACAAAACCATCTTGATGACCAGAAGAATGGTAGACACAATTAAACCAGATTTAGTTGTTTTCACCGGAGATCTGGTGATGTCTCAGATAGTAAATAATTGGCCTTATTTACAAGATTACGCAGACCTAATGGAGGAACTATCGGTATACTGGACTATGTCTTTTGGGAACCATGATTCAGAAGGCCCCTACGTTTTTCAACATACTACAGAGGACAGTATTTTCGGGCAAGAATCCAAAGAAATACTCATTGATAAACTTAAACAATACCCCCACTGTCTCATATCAAAAGGAGATGCGAAAGAGGAAGGTGGCATCGGGAATCACTTTATTAACATAAGAGATAAAAGTACTGGCGACATAATTTATACCCTTTGTGTTATGGACTGCGTTTTCCGTCCTTACTCTGTAGACGAAGAATATCACAGAGAGAAAACCCCTGCTCAAGTCGCTTGGTATGAAAGACATGTTAATCAGATATCAGACATGCAGTATGGTGTTGCAAGAAATGATGATCAGGTTGTATCCTCTTTGATATTTGCACACGTACCAGTCCCAGAAATTTTTGATGCCTATGAAAGCGCATTCAACAATGGGAATCCCACATCTGACTATCATTATGGGCACATACTTGAAGGGAACCCTTCCGGTCAGTATTTAACTTGTACTCTATTTGAAAAAGCTTTAGAACTCCAAAGCACAAAAGCTATGTTCTTTGGCCATTATCATGATAATGACTGCAATGTCAGTTTGAATGGGATCAATCTTGTTTTCGGACAACATTCTGGCCTTTCTCATTACTACAGAATAAATATGAGTGATAATGAAATTGGTGGGACTAATTATGATATGACAGATATTTTTGAATATGGTGATGAAAGAGGAGGAACTCTTATTACTATACAAAATGATGGGCAGGATTATCCTTTTTCGATAGAACAGAAACTAGCAGCAAATACTATCTCTTGGAATGATATTTCGATTGACTACCCTTCTCTATACCTGAGTTTGTTGGAAGAATCAAAATCACAAGTAACAGGTAATCCTCAATAATAATTAATCTCATCTATTTAAGCACATATAACCCTCAAAAATCGTAAATTCCCAAAGTAAGTTCCACAGTGATACCCGTAGTGGAAGTTAGTATGAGAAAAGTGGAAGTTAGTGTGGGAAGGAAGAGTGAAATTGGAGTAAAAGAGGCATAAAGGGGAGATTTTTTGCAGACTAAAAAGAGTCTAGGAAAGCATTTCCCAGAGTAAGTTCCACTGAGGTGGAAGTTAGTATGAGACTAATTTACCTTAAGTAGTTTAGGAGA